>JBDRQG010000294.1:0-2551 GCA_043826475.1 bacterium | reverse complement strand
TATAAAATTCTTTGTCGTCTCTAGAGTATTTATCAAATAATTCCTGCGTTGTTGCTAATGTATTACTACAAACAACTTCTATATTATTATATCTTGAAGAATCATTTCGTATATGCCACTCTATCTTTTCGACGAGATCTTTATATGAACGTATACGTAGTTCACCTCCTTTAAGTAGAAGTGTTGAATTTGGGTTCTCAACAATTCTCCATTTTTCTGAATCATCCGTAGTCTTGATCGGTTGCTTTTCATTTCTCTTACTTAAATAAAAGAATAAGTAAAAATATATGATAATGAAGATAATTGCAGTTATGACTAATACTGTGATGCTGTTAATTGCTTCCATATAACCCTGTGTACCTTCTTTGGTTACAATTTCAATAAAATTAAAATTACTTAACCTGTTTCCCTGCCATTATTTACGACAATGTTGAATTTTGTGTCAACAATAATCTTTTAAAATTTACAATTCCCTCTCACTATATCAAAATTAATAACCATCACTATATTTAGTCATAATGTATTAGTCAAGCGATTTTTGATATATTTAGTATTATTGCGTATTATTCAGTACATTATAATGGAAATCACCCGGAAAGTAAAGAGAGAACGTGTACTTTTTGGGTGATCTTTCTTATTTCCTTGCCATTGCTGACTCCCTTAACTATTATTTCAAGACTTACAGGTATTACTGAATTTTCAGGGAAATATCTGTGTAAAATTTAAATACGATGCTTTAAAATATGGATTGATTATGAAAGAATTACTATCAGGAAATGAAGCGGTTGCGCGGGGAGCTCTCGAAGCGGACGTCAAAGTAGCTGTGGCATATCCCGGAACTCCTTCAACAGAAATATTGGAAACTATTGCCGCCCGGCACCAATCTATTTATGCCCAATGGTCGCCCAACGAAAAAGTTGCTTACGAAGTGGGGATTGGAGCTTCTTTAGGTGGCGCCAGAACAATCGTTACGATGAAACATGTCGGCCTTAATGTGGCTGCTGATCCTTTTATGACTCATGCCTACACCGGTGTCAATGCCGGGTTTGTGGTTATCAGCGCCGATGACCCCGAGATGCACTCCTCGCAAAACGAACAGGACAATCGCTTTTATGCACGCTTTGCCCAGGTTCCAATGCTTGAGCCGTCAGATTCTCAGGAATCCAAAGATATGGTGATTGAGGGAATGAAAATTTCAGAAGAGTTCGATACTCCATTAATCCTTCGCATGACAACCCGTATCTCGCATTCAAAAGGAGTGGTTGAATTATCAGAGCCAGTCGAGTATGTAGGGGAGAAGTTCGTAAAGAATCCTTCAAAATATGTTATGGTTCCCGGCAACGCCAAAGGAAGGCATGTGGTAGTTACCGAACGTCTTGAGAGGTTAAAAGAGTTTGCCGAAAAAACACCGTTTAATTTTGTTGAAAATAACGGATCTAGAATCGGAATCATAACCGGGGGTGTCTCATATCAATATGCCAAAGAGATTCTTCCTGATGCAGATTATTTAAAGCTTGGATTTACATATCCACTCCCGATGAAAAAGATTGCTGAGTTTATCAAAACTCATGAGCGAGTAATTGTTATCGAAGAACTCGAACCATTTTATGAAGATCAGATCAAAGCGGCAGGATTTAAAGTTGAAGGTAAAAAATATTTTGGCGTTCACGGAGAATTGTCGCCTGCCCGGGTTGCAAAAGGATTAAAAGAGGCCGGGATATTAGCCAAAATTGCAGTCTCCGAAATTCCTCCTGCTGAAAATATGTTTCCCCGCCCGCCGGTATTGTGTCCTGGTTGCTCGCATCGAGGAGTTTTTATGGCGCTCAGTAAACTTAAGGTTGCAGTTAACGGAGATATCGGTTGTTATACTCTTGGTGCTCTGCAGCCTTTGAATGCCCTGGATACTTGTGTCTGTATGGGGGCTTCGATTGGCAACGCTATCGGAATGGAAAAAGTAAAGGGCTACAAGAAGGGGACAGTAGCAGTAATAGGCGACTCCACATTTCTGCATTCAGGCGTTACGGGACTGATGGACGCCGTTTATAATAATAGCAATGTCACTATTATGATTTTGGATAATAGAGTAACTGCTATGACCGGAGGTCAGCAGCATCCATCGACCGGATTGACTTTGATGGGTGAAAAAGCCAACGAGGTTGATATTCCCGCTCTATGCAAAGCTCTCGGAGTGAAAAACTATCGTGATGTTGATCCCTACGATTACGAAGGGACTCTCAATGCCATAAAAGAAGAAATCGAAAAACCGGGTCCTTCGGTAATTCATACTACCCGTCCTTGTGTCCTTATGCCGAGAAGAATTATGGATGAGCCTTATGTGGTCGATCTGGAACTTTGTACTGCCTGTACCCTTTGTTTCCGAATCTCATGTCCAGCAATTTCAGCTTCAGTCGAGACAAACAAGCGCGGCAAACCAAAAGCTGAAATTGATACATCACTGTGTACCGGATGCACGCTTTGTGCTCAGATTTGTCCGGACGAAGCGATTATTCTGAAAAGCCAGATGATACCGGAGGGAGTATAAAATGTCTGA
>JBDRQG010000293.1:0-2144 GCA_043826475.1 bacterium | reverse complement strand
TCCAAATGTCCGCCGGAAATCATTGAATTTCCCGAAAAATGCCTCAAAGACAATCTTGCGGTCTTCGCGGTTTGATGTAGCCCGGTAACGTCCGTATCCCGCCTGATCGATGAGTACTTCGTCGCCATTGGATAAAGTCACAGTCGGGTAGGGCATGTCGGCGTTTTTAAAGATTCCGTAAATCGAACCGGCGGTACCGGAAATCAAACCGGCTTCGGCGACAATCTTCTCTTCTTTTTCGGACAGCAGATGTTCTTTGCTCCGAAGGAGATCGTAGAGGTAGAATTTATAAACATCGAGTTTTGGCTCTTTTGCCAGAAATTTATCCATTTTCTTCTTGTCCATGGTCAGGATTTCCGGATCGATAAACGAAGATTTCGAACTGTACTGGGTAAATAGCTGCCCGATTTCCTGTTTCATAGCCAGATATTTGGAATCCCGAGTGTCCAGGTCTGATTTCTTCCCGGCATAGGAGGAAAGCCGCATCATCTCTTTATAAATACCATAGTGATAGTCCAAGCCTTCCAGCAATAGTGCCGGTGATTTTGTCAGTTTTCCTTTATACACAAGGATACCATCGAATTTTTTGACTGTTTCTTCTTTGGCTTTCTGATAGACTTCTTCAGATGCATACAGGTCACTCAGATCCCATTTAAACTGATCCGCGATATCAGCGCGATCACGGGTTTGGGAGAGCACCTGATTGCAAAAAAAACTAAGCATAAGCAATACCATTAGCGCAGCAGTTAATCTTTTCATTGCAACCTCTTTTTATTAATAAATAATTCATTGGTTCTCTGATATAAAGAGTCGTGATTCCGAAAATTGTTACACTTGTTTGACCATTGCCGGAATTTAATATCAAACGCCATAGTAAAGCAAATACTCATATGGTGTCGGCCGGTTACGATTCTGTAAAAAGTCTTTTGTGTATTTATAATCGATCCAGGCCCCAATTATATCGTCGTTGAATATATTACCGGCTTTCAGAAAATCAGTGTCGGCTCTCAGGTGGTCCAGCGCTGAATCCAAAGAGGATGGTATGGATTTAATCGATTTGAGGATATGGGCATTTTCAGGGGCAAAAAGATTCACGTCAAATGGTCCAAAACCTTCTTTAGTCAGGTCGAGATTTTGCTGAATTCCGTCGATGCCGGCTAAGAGCATCCCTGACATTGCCAGGTGTGGATTGCAGGTCGCATCGGGCGGGCGATATTCAATGCGCTTGTTTTCCGGTTCTGTGGCGTACTTTGGAATCCGAATTGCTGAACTACGGTTGCCAAGGCTGAAAAACAGAGCGACCGGCGCCTCGAATCCGGGAATCAGTCGTTTATAGGAATTGGTCGAGGGATTGGTCAAACCGGTAAGGGCCGGCGCATGTTTTAAAATCCCGGCAACATAAGATTGTGCAATCTGACTCAAACCGCCATACCCCGTTTTATCAAAGAAGATTGGTTTATCATTTTTAAAGAGATGTTGATGGAAATGCATCCCGGTTCCGGGTTCATCATACAATGGTTTGGGCATGAATGTCGCCGTTTTTCCGTATTTTTTTGCCACCATTTTAATAATGTATTTTCCCAGGATGACTGCGTCGGCCATGCGCGGTAATTTACCCATATCAACTTCGATTTCCACCTGGCCGGAACTGCCAACCTCATGATGGTGATATTTGACCGGGATTCCGCAGTCTTCCATGACCCTAACTGTTTCTGAACGAATATCGTGGAGTTCATCATAAGGTGGAGTTGCATGATAACCACGATGATTAAACATCTGATAACCATCCTGTTTTCCTTCATCCAGATAGTTGCTCCACTGTGCTTCGTTGGAATTGATTTTAAAATAGGAATAGAAGGGATCATTGCGAAATTCAACGGCATCGAAAATGTAGTATTCAAACTCCGGTCCCCAGCGGCTATCGCTTGCAATTCCTGTTGATGTTAGGTACTCTTCCGCAAGAGTAGCGATATATCGTGGATCTCTGTGAAATGGTTTTTTCGTATCGGCCTCAGCAATATTACATAAAAAACTAAGTGTGTGGTGTTGAAAGAATGGATCAATAAATCCGGTAGTCAAATCCGGAATCAGCACCATGTCACCGGATTCTACTGTTTTAAAACCAGGCGTCGATGATGCGTCGA
>JBDRQG010000292.1:0-7609 GCA_043826475.1 bacterium | reverse complement strand
CCAAAACCTCTTACTACCGCCTGTATGTTTTCTTTTCTAAGAAGGTTAACAATACCAGAATATTTATTTAATTTATAATGCAGATCGTTACCAAAAAGACTATTTGCTCCCCATCCGCATATTAAAGTACTTCTACCATGCATAGAACATTGACGAAAAAGGTTCCATAACAATACTGTCTGGGGGCTATGCAAAGTTTCTCCGGTATAAGCTATAGCATCGACCATGTTACACAGATACTCAAGATCAGTGCAGGTACATACCTGATGCTGAACTTTTAAATGATTGGCAACCCTGGCAGCAAAAGGTGGGGCTTGCTCATCTTTAAATGGGAAATCAAAAGAGGTTGAAAATGTTGTAATATTTTTATTCTGTTCATTAACGATGGCTGCCAGCAGGGAAGAGCCCAAATCGCCGTTTAATAGGATCGAAGTTGAAGGGTCTTTGGCAATCATATTTGAAATTTCAGAACTTATAATTCTTTCAGTCATGCCGCCAATTTCATTGATGTCTTTTTCATTGGAGATGATAGGTTGAAAATCTATCTGCCAACACTGCCGGGATTTATTATCAAATAAATTAAATTTCAATTGTTCAGTCGGATTCATTCTCCTGATACCCTTGATCAAGGTACGGGGCGCTGCCAGAGTATGAAAGTTAAAGAGCTCTCCCAAAACTTCATTATTGGTTTCAAAAGAACAGCCTAAGTTTTTTAAAAGATGGAGTTGAGAAGCACAATAAAAATTTTCTGCTTCCATAGCATAATATACCGCTCGCTGATGACCCTGACTGGAAAACAAAAATACTTGTTTTTGCTTCATATCCATAAGTATGGCTGAAAAATAGTCTTTTGAAATATGGGTATTTTTTTCAGGATTGGCTTTAATTAGCTTTTCAAGATCAAGTTGTTTGCTCAATTCGGGAGAAAAGGATTCACCTATAAAAAAATAATTATCTGTCCTAAAAAATGACGAGGTTTTGTTATCTACTCCTATTAAATATTCCAAACCATTGAAAATGATCTGATAGGTATGGAATTTATTCAGAATTGGGTCATTTTTATGATCCGAGCTGCCAACATTTTTTGAAACCCTTATGAAATTCATAACTGCATATATTCAATAGTTATAATCAGGATATCAAACTTTCATAAATAGTCTTATTAATCCTTGATTAGTTCCACTAATTAAAAATTATCCGTTTTTTTATGATATCGGCATCAATGGAATTATTATGAGATTCTAATTCCGTTAGTATTGTTATGATTGGTGCGATTATGTCTGAAGCTTTGTGGATGGTATAAATATATTAGTAATATTGAACAAGTTGAGGTGAAAAAGGATATTTTATGGTAATTAATAACAAAACAGCAACATTAGGTTATGAAAATTAATTTATTTATATATAATTTAATTCAGGGACTTTTTATTGTTTAGATATTTGACCAGATTCTCCAAAGAATCGAGATTATCAGGGGTTAAGTCCGCATCTTCCACCTGGATAGCGTATTTTTCTTCCAGAAAGCCAACCAATTCAAGTACGCCGGTTGAATCGATTATGCCTAATTCCAATAAAGAACTACTATCAGTCAAGTCGTCGGGATTCATTCCCATCATGAAGTTATCAACAATAAATTCCTTGATTTCAGTTCTGGTGTCCAATTTTCCTCCGAATCAGTAACTTTAGCACTAAAAACTAATCTTTAATAATACAAAACGTGTCTGTGTTATCGTAATATTTGTATCGGCAATATTTTTATTTAATAACAGCACGATGATTGCAAAATATCTGCGATTTTAAAGGAAATATCAAGTTTTTTATCAAGTCATTTCAGATTTGTCAACCCAGATTTTAAAATTACTCCTTTCCATTGGTTTAATGGCTGGAAAATTATTGATAAATTTATCAATCAACAATTGGGTGGACAGGATTCCAATATATGACATATTATCCTTAAAAGAGAGATGAGCATGCGACAACCGTTGGCATTTTTCTTTAAGTTTGTTTACGAACTCTACCTTGAATATCCCATCAGATGATAGTCTTTTTTCGGATAACATTTTGCTGATATAGGCTGGTGAATCCGGCTGGACAAAACTGTTGGAATCAGGAGCCATATATGGCTGTTTGACCCTGTTGGTAATTGCAGGGGGCAACTCAGCTTGCATGGCTTTTTTTAGAACAAATTTTTCATTGAGGCCATGAATCTTATATAATGGAGGAATATTAGCCGCAAACTCCACCACCCGATGATCAAGGAATGGAAAACGACCCTCAACCGCATTAGCCGATCCCATCCGATCCCCTTGTGAGGAAAGAATATACCCGGCCAATAATGATTTGGCTTCAATAAATTGAGCTCTTAAGAGGTGGTGCCATTGGAAGAAGTTTTCAGGAAGATTATCACCGAATGAGTCGATTGAATTTATTCCCCTGAGAGAGTCTTTTACATCACCAGTAAAGTAATCTTTAATTTTGGAAGTTGTGTTGATTCGAGGAATATGCGAAAAATAGTATTCATTAGTTTTGTTTAACCCTGCCTTATAAAAGGTCTCAAGATAAAATTTTGCCCTGGCCCCTGAGAGGGGGAGGGTTGGATAGAGTTTTTTCAATAGTAGGGGCCGCCATTTTGATTCCGGATTACGCGCCCAGAAACTTCTTATCAGCGTCTCTTTAAAAATATCATAACCCCCAAGGATTTCATCAGATCCTTCGCCGGTTAAAACTACTTTGAAATTGTGTTTTCTGACTAACTCCGATAGCATCATCAAAGGAGTTGGAGCTGTTCTCAGAATCGGACACTCGGCATGCCATATTGCTTTGGGGAAGTTTTCAGCAATGTCGAGATAGGAGCATTTTACCTGATGGTGATTCGTTCCCAAAAATTGAGCCATCTGAAGCTGGTATTCAGATTCATCGTAAGCCTTGTCATGAAAGGCAATAGAAAATGTTTCTACCGGGGTATTGGTGAAATTTTTAATCAATGCGGTAGTAGCCGAAGAATCCAGCCCTCCCGATAGATATGCTCCTACCGGAACATCAGCTCGAAGACGGAGACGGACTGAATCCACCAATAGTTCATGCAGCTCTTCCGCCCATGATGTGACAGATCTCTTCCGGTCAAATTCTTCGGGATAGGATAACGACCAGTAGCGTTGGTTATTGATTTCCCCATTTTTGACGAAGAGGCAATGTCCCGCTTCGAGCTCCTGAATATTTTTAAAAATTGTTCTTGGCGTGGCTGTCGTCCACCAGGTAAAGGTCTGGTCCAATCCCTGAAGGTCTATTTCGCGTGGAATGGTCGGATCAGAAAAGATAGCCTTTATTTCGGAAGCAAAATAGAGCCGGCCATTTTGAAGGGCAAAATACAAGGGACGAATCCCCAGCCTGTCGCGGGCAAGGAACATTTCATGCGTTTCGCTATTATAAATGGCAAATGAAAACTGGCCATTAAAGCGATTCAGGCAATCTTGACCCCATTGTTCAAAAGCGTGGATGATAACTTCGGTATCGGATTGAGTGTTAAATATATGCCCGACATTTTCAAGCTCAACTCTCAATTCTTTATAATTATAAATTTCACCATTATAGACAATCCAGAGATTGTTATTCTCATTGGAAAGTGGCTGTGAGCCTGATGATAAATCAATAATGGAGAGGCGGGCATGACCCATAGAACAATAATTATCAAAAAAGGCGCCAAATTCATCCGGACCCCGATGGCGAATGGAGTTCACCATTCGAGCGACAAGCTGGTGATCCGGCTTATTTGCACCGCTTAATTCTAAGTATCCTGCTATTCCGCACATTGATAATTATTCTTATTTAAATTTTTAATACCAAACGGTTTATGTCACTTAATATCGGAAGCTCGCCAAAAAAATGATAATAATCAGCAAAAAAGATCAAAAATATCAATGCCATTCCGATAAAAATAAAGAAATAACTAAAAATCCTTATCAGATAACATATTAAATGAAGTGAAAAAGCAAAAGTTCCGATTTTATAATTGACAAATTAGAATAATATTATCTTCTTGAAACCTGTATATAGGTGAAATGTGAATCCCGTAAAATCGGGAGATGCTATCTCTGTATTAGGTTTACTGTTAAGTAAATTTATGCAGAAGCAGGAAATGTTAAAGAGAAATAATTTTTCTAAAAATACAAGGAGCGTTATATGCGTAAATTACTGCTAATTATACTGGCAGTTAGTATGCTGATATTTGTGGTCACAACCGGATGTGACGATGAAGATTATTCATATCTTCAGAAGCCAACTTATGATCCTGACAATAATACTGGTGATAATGATGGGGGGAGCTGTGGTGTCCCGAGTAATCCGTCTACAAGTGAAAGCTCTATGGCGGCGATAAACTATGACAATATAAATCCCTCAACCAGTTTCGCACTGGATAATAGTTCTACCTGTAATCTTGTCCAGATAAATGTCAGCGGATTATTTAATCCCAATACCGGCGACCCGATTGTTCCGGTCTTCGGAGAAAACTTCTTCCTTTTTGAAGATGGCAATCCGAGAGGGTTGAAAATTACCAAAGTTGATGTCTCCAACGTGCTTCAAGCCGATGTTGTCTTTACTGTTGATAATTCAGGAAGTATGTCTGGTGAGGCTGATTCTATTGCTGCTGGTATTATTAAATTTGCTCAGCTTCTTGAAGCGAGCGGACTGGATGTTCGTTTTGGTTGTATAGGTTATGATGGGAGTGCAAATGGAGGAATTAACTTTACCACTGCGGAAGGATTAGAAGCTTTTCTGAATACACGGAATGGTCATCCCATTTATGGCACCTCTCGTACATATGGTTTTGGTGGTTCTGATAGCGCCGCTCTTTATAATGCCGCTATCGGATATGCCTCAGGTGTATGGGGTGAAAACGGCGTAGTCGGTATCAGATTTGCCGATGAAAATTTCAGTTGGCGTGCAGGTGCTTCTCATCAATATATAAACTTTACCGATGAACCTACTCAACCAGGTGGTTTGGAAGAGTGGAGTTCGAATTATTTGTGTGATTTAATGGCCGGTAAAGCTAATATTCACACCGTATTCAGCGAAGATACTACTTATTACAGTTGGACTGATCTTAGTGCTGAACGTCCCTGGGAAATATCAGAATGTACCGGCGGGACAATGGCTTTTGTTCAAAATGATGCCTCAGATCTGGATTTGAGCACTCTGCCGGTCGTGGGATCACTTACAAATAGTTATTTAATTGAGTTTATTACATCCAATCCGGATTGCGGTACTCCCCATACTATCACGATTTATATTTACGATGAAGGGGCTGATGGTTATATCGAAATAGGAAATGTATATTACTGCGGTTCGTGATATCATTTTGTATGTAATATTTGAAACCCGCATTTATAATGCGGGTTTTTTTATGAAATGGAATAGTCTTGATAACTCCTTGAACTATATTATTTTATAGCAAAGGAAACATTAAACGTTTGGGTGTTTCCAAACGTCTATACCGAAGTATTTGTTATTTGCGAACTAACTGGATATATTTCAGGTTATAGATCAAGAGGATATAATGTATAGATTATTTTTAACTATTATATTTTTATTTTTAACCGCCAGTATTTTTGCTTCCGCATCTCCAACCGGACCAGTGCCGGGTAAATATATTGTAAAATTTAAAAAGGATGTTGACCCGGCTGGGATGGCATTATCACTCGGTAAAGATGCCACTATATACAAAACTACCAACCTTAAAATTAAACATGATCTAATAAATAGTGATATTTGTGAAAGAGTTTATACGATACATGACAACTCGCAATCTCTTTCGGAAAGTGATATCATCTCCCGCTTTGGTGCTGATAATATTGAATATATAGAACCGGATTATTATATCGAGTTTTTTGAGTATCCCACCGACAATCATTTTCCCAATCAATGGTATCTGCATAACACCGGGCAGGAATATTTTGGTATAGAACGGATATCAGGATATTATAATGATGAATTGATATTGAAATCCGGTATTGCCGGAAAAGATATTAATTTATCCCCACTCTATGAAAATCCTCCGGCCGAGAAAACGCGAGTGGTAATTGCCGTGGTTGATACCGGGGTGGATGTATTTCATCCCGAATTGCAGGGTCGCATCTGGAGAAATCTGGATGAAATCCCTTATAACAATATCGATGACGATCATAATGGTATAGTCGATGATACTATTGGTTATGATGTGTCGGGTGATGTAGTAGATTTTTTCAATCCTCATGGAGATATTGATCCGATTGATGAAGATGGGCATGGAACACATATTGCTGGGATTATCGGAGCTAATGCCAATGGTGTCGGGGTTGTAGGCATAGTTCCAAACGCGGAAATAATGCCCGTCAAAATTCAACCAAACGCATCTGTTGCAGTGGGAACAGCCGGGATATTATATGCCGTAAATTCCGGCGCCCAGGTAATAAATGTCAGCTGGGGATCTCCATTTGAATCTACTTTTTTACGCGATGCCTTGAGATTTGCCAGAGACAATAATGTGCTGGTATGTATTGCAGCAGGGAACAGTGGTGATAACACTCGTTATTATCCCGCTGGATATGATTCCACTTTTGTAATTGGAGCAGGTGATTCCAATGGCCTCAAAACAGCTTTTTCAACATTTGGATCGCATATAGATTTAATTGCTCCCGGCCTGGATATCCTTTCATTAAGAGCAGCCGGGACCGATATGTACGGTCCTTATCCAAGTTTGGAACCTGGTGTGAGGATCATTGATGAATATTACTATCTCTCCGATGGTACTTCGATGGCAGCCCCGGTTGTGGCCGGTGCGGCCGGATTGCTTTTAACTGTCCATCCCGAATTATCATGGGAAACTTTGGAACAAGTTTTACAATTGGGTGCTACAGATCTTGTTGATCCTATGGACACAGGAGATTTCCTGCCTGGACCGGATACTCTGAGCGGCTATGGTTATCTTAATATTGATGCTTCTCTGGCTTTATTAGAAGGAGGGAGTATCTTTTTTTCTAATTTGACCCGCTTCAATCGTTATACTTCTGATATCCCAATTAAAATTGCATTAATTGCCGGATATAGCGGCGGATGGAAGCTCGAATATGCAATCGGATTGGGATCTGAGAGCTGGCAATTTTTAGGCTCAGGAGGTTCGATTCCGTCTGATTCTCTGATTTATACTTTCGATGAACCGAATGTTAACGGATTTGTCACCCTAAAATTAACTGATGATTTTGGAAATTATTCTTCGATTACTGTTAAGTATGTCAGATCCAATCTTCTTGAAATAACATCGCCCGAAGATGGCGAGGATCTTGATTTTAACCTTCCCATAATGGGTTCGGTTTACGGTCCGGATTATGACTCCATTGTGGTATCGTATGGTAAACTTTTGGAGCCAGCCACCTGGTTGATGTCATCAACAGGGGAGTTTTTTGATTCTCTAATATTTGACTGGTCGATTTCCGGGTCTGATACGGGATATTTTTTAATTAAAGTAGAAGGGTATTTTTCTTCCGGGATAATCAGTGACTCGACTATTGTTCATGTATCATCAACATTTTGTAATGGCTGGCCCATTGATTTGAGTGGATACGGAGGGATGACA
>JBDRQG010000291.1:0-2484 GCA_043826475.1 bacterium | reverse complement strand
TAAAGTATATAAAACAGCTATCAGCCGGTTAAAGTTAAGAATAGATGCTATCAACAAGTACTGAATTCGAATTTTGGACAGACCGCGCCGCCATGCCCGTCTCAATCCATGCCACTGCTTAGCTTCCGCAAATATCCCTTCAATCATCAGTGCCCGAGATCAATAAAGTGACGACCGTTGTTCTGACAATACTTGTCTGATACAATATCATGGGTAAGACTCAAATCAAGTACTTTGTCAAGTGACGCAAATAATGATCTTCAGGGATAAAACTCTCCAACGACGGGAGGAGCAATATCTCATATCCTAATTTGTTTCATTTTGTTTGCATGTTTTTATTTATTAATTTATAAACCAAATAACATAACTTTTTCAACCCGCCCGCATTCGCGAGTATGACACAGGCATCACCTGTTTTTTAATACAACTTCTCCCGCTTGGACAAGAAAGCATACAGTGCCTTATCAAATGGCATGGCGGTGTCGATGGGATGATAATCGATATTGGCCTGGCGGCAGGATAGGGCTATTTCGTCCGAGAAATTTTTAACAGCTTTGGCGTAATCACCTTTTATCTGATAGGGCAGAGTGGTCAGCTCCTCCCCCGTCTCCATATCTTTGAAGACCGCCTCACGCGGAAAGGCAAAATCCCGCTCTCTCGGATCGAGTACATGGAAGACTATCACTTCATGATTGTTATAACGAAAATGTTTTAGTCCGCTTATAATTTTTGAAGCATTATCCAATAAATCAGATATTATAATAACCAGGCCGCGTCTTTTGATTCGTTCCGCCATTTCGTGCAGCGTGTTTGAAATATCAGTTTTGTCCGATGGCGCCTGAGTGGCAAGTTCGTTCAATAGAACATGAATGTGCCCTGATTTTGAACGCGGGGGAATGTAACGCCGTATTTTATCATCAAATGTAACCAACCCAACCGCATCGCGCTGGCGAAGCATCAGATCTGAAAGTGCACCGCATAATAAACCGCCGTAGTCAATTTTACTCATTCGGTCCTGGGATTGATATGCCATCGATTTGGAGCAGTCTAAAAGTAGATAACCTTTGAGGTTGGTCTCTTCTTCGTATTGCTTGATATAATAGCGATCACTTTTGGCGTAAACCTTCCAGTCAATATCACGGATATTATCCCCCGGCATATACTGGCGGTGTTCAGCAAACTCGACTGAAAAACCATGATAGGGTGATTTATGCAGCCCGGCAATGAATCCCTCCACCACCATACGAGCGCGCATCTCCATCCCTTTAAGTTTGGAGACAATGTCAGGGTTTAAATATTTTCTATGATCTGTATTCATTTATTATTTGGGTTTGACAGTATCTAACAAGCGTTTGATAATCTCTTCGGTGTCAACTCCATCCGCTTCGGCGTTAAACGAAGTTACGATGCGATGTCTCAGTACCGGATAAGCAGCAAAACGGATATCTTCAGGTCCGGGTGTCGGGCGGCCATCGAGAATCGCTCTGGTCTTGGCGGCGAGTATCAAATACTGCGAGGCTCTTGGACCGGCTCCCCAGTTGACCCAGCTTTTCACAAAATCAGGCGCATTGGGATCATTGGGACGAGTAGTGCGAACCAGTTCAACCGCATATTCAACCAGATGATCAGAGACCGGAACTTTTCTCACCAAATTCTGAAAATTACTTATATCATCGGGAGTCAGAATCTTTTCAAGTTTGTATTCCGAAATAGTAGTAGTCGATTTAACTATTTCCTGTTCTTCCGCATTGGAGGGATAATCGACAAAGACATTAAACATAAACCGATCCAATTGGGCTTCCGGTAACGGGTAGGTCCCCTCCTGCTCAATCGGGTTCTGCGTTGCCAGCACAAAAAATGGCTCATCAAGTTTGTAAGTCTCCCCGGCGGCGGTCACTTCATGTTCCTGCATAGCTTGAAGAAGAGCAGCCTGGGTCTTGGGAGGAGTACGGTTGATTTCATCAGCTAAAATAATATTAGCAAAGACCGGCCCTTTGACGAAACGAAATTGTCGTTTTCCGGTAGTATGATCATCCTCGATAATTTCCGTACCGGTAATATCAGAGGGCATGAGATCAGGAGTAAATTGAATGCGATTGAAATTAAGATTCAATACATTAGCAAGAGTAGAAATCAGCAATGTTTTGGCCAATCCCGGCACACCTACCAGGAGGCAATGACCCGAAGAGAGTAATGAAATCAAAAGTTGTTCGATTACTTTATCCTGACCGATAATAACTTTTCCAATTTCTTTTTTTATTTTATTATAGGCAGCGTTAAGATTTTCAACCGCTTGTATATCTGAGTTCGCATCAGAAGGGACCACTTAAACCTCCGGGAGAAGATATGTTTATTATTAATAACTATTTATCAGTCTTAGGATTATACGTATTAATCAGCCTTAATATCCTGATTTATATATATTTTGGGATAATTTATGAAATAGCTACAGCTTATTTTTTGAATATTTTATTTCAATAGCAA
>JBDRQG010000290.1:0-3933 GCA_043826475.1 bacterium | reverse complement strand
TTGGTATTATGCCGGATATCGCTTTTACGCCCGGTAGAGTGGGAACAGTTTCTCGTTCTGGTTCGATTACCTATTATGTCGCCGATACTCTTACTCGTACCGGTTATGGCGAAACGACATGTGTCGGCTTGGGAGGTGATCCAGTATTGGGTTCGACATTTGATGAAATATTGCTCAAATTCGAAGATGATCCTGAAACTAAAGCGGTTGTGATGTGTGGTGAAATCGGTGGTGTTTATGAAGAAAAAGCCTGCTCGGCAATAAAAACTATGAAAACTCCGGTTTTGGTGATGATCGGTGGAATTTATGCCCCGCCTGGAAAACGGATGGGTCATGCCGGCGCTATTGTAGAAGGGAAAATGGGAACAGCCAAAGAGAAACTTGAGATGTTAGCCGATCACGGCGCTCATGCCTGTAAGACATTTAATGACATCCCGGAGATATTGAAAAAACTGGGAGTTTGATTTTAATAGAAATTATCACTTATGTAGGGGCAAGTCGCGACCTGCCCCTATATAATAAAAAATAATGTCCTATAAAGAATATCAAGCAGACACCATCGTCTGCCTATTTTTTTAACTTGAATTCTGATTGCTCATCTGCCATATTACAATATGCAAGAAGACAAGTTAATAACACCAATTGATACCGAACTGGCGAAATCTATAATTGCCCAAAAATACCCCGATTTAGAGATCAGGGAATTTGCTTATCTTGGCGGCGGGGATTATTCGGTTTTTGAAGCCAATAATGAGTTTGTCTTCCGCTTCCCAAAAGTAAATATCGACGAAAATAAAAAAATCCCCGGTTTTGAGGATTTTCTATTTAGTATTATCAGATCAGAACTGTTACCCCATGAAATTCCTGAAAAAGTCTTCACTATCGAAGCTGATGAATTCAAAATCCCCAGCCCTGTTTTTGGGTATAAAAAATTATCCGGCCGGCAAATCCCAAAATTACAAGCCAAACCGGATATAAAACTGGCTAATCTTATTAGTGATTTTTTATCAAAACTGCATTCTATAGAAGTTAAAAAGCTTCAAAGCATAGGTGTTAGATCAATAGATTGGAAATCAATAGTTCTTTGGCATAAAGAAAATTATAAATATGTCAAACAGGATATCTTTCCAATATTGAAAAAAGATGAAAAAGACTGGTTAACACAAATTTTTGAATCATTTCTGAAAAAATCAGCTAGAATGAATCCACCGCTTGCTTTTACTCATGGTGATTTTGATCCCTCAAATGTTCTTATTTTTGATAATTATGAGCATCTTCAGGTACTTGATTTTGATGAAGTAAGAATTTATGACCCGGCAATAGATTTTTGTCTCTGGTGGGGGGAATATGGTTCCGGTTTTATTGAAGAAATGGTTCGAACATATACCTTGTCAATTGGCCCGGCTTTCATGCCCAGAGTCCGTTTTTATTATAACCGCATACCGGTCATCTATTTTGAAATCGGCTTAAAAACCGAAAATAAGAATTTTATCACTTACGGGCATAAATTACTCTCCAAAAGAATGCAACCTTAACCAGCTAAGCCGGTCTTATTCATAAATAGATTATTGGATGTTTACACATCAATGAAACTCTCATCATATGTTTGCGTATGCATATTTATGAGGTTCAAATGGAGGAAAAACGGATGAAAAATATTATTATTGCGTTGGTTCTTTTAATTTTTATCGTTACGCCGGCTTTTGCTCGTGATCACAAAGATCACTATGATGATCATGGTGAACGACATATTTCAATTTCAAGCCTGAAAGAATGGCACATCAATGATGTCGATTTTGAAATCGATGATGGTTCAATTTATATTTCTCACGATGATCCCCTTTACGAAAGTGTAGAAATCAATGAAAAGTATGAGCTTTTTGTCAATGATGAAAAAGTCGAGCTTGATGCAGAACAGCAGGAATTGGTTACAGCCTATTATGATCTGACTATGTCAATAGTCTATCGCGCTAAAGAGGTTGGCTGGGAAGGGGTAAAAATCGGTCTGGCGGGAGCTCATCTGGCCCTCAAAGCTGTTGGGGGAGTGGTCAAAATGGTCTTTACATCATATGATGAAGATGATTTTGAGAATTATATGGATCAGGAAGCAGAAGAGCTTGAGGACAGAGCCGATGAGTTAGAGAAGAAGGCTGATGATATCGAGAAATGGGCCGAGGACCTGGATTCAGTCGCTGAACAGATGAATGAAACGATACCTGAAGTTGAAAAACTCGGTTGGTTCTACCAATAAGAAATTACTTTTTTATTTACGCAATTTAAGTGGGCGACACACGCCCCCGTGTTAAGTGAGCAGCACACGCCCCCGTGTGCTCCAATAGATCAGATAATGTCTGCGGCAGACGAGGGCGTCTGCCGTGCACGATAAGAAATTACTTTTTTATTTACGCATTAAATTTACATAGAGCCGTCAGGAATCCTTTCCTGACGGATGGTAAGATTTTTTAGTAGGGTAGAACCATTTTTCATTTATCGGTTCTGCCTTTTATTTATGCAGGGGTTCAGCAGGCTAAGCCCTTAGAAAAGTGTACTTTTAAAATATTGTTTATTATATATTATATAACTATGGACTTTATCGTAAACAATAACAGTTTAATCGTCATCTTTGTTTTATTAGGAGCCATATTTTTCTTCTGCGGATTGGTTATAAAACGGTTCTGGATCGATAAGCGCTGGTTTAACGATACCAGCAGTTTTATCGGTAGGCATGTTTATACCCAGTTTCAGAATCAGGACAGCAAAGAATCGCTTGAACATGTGATGTTTATGACCGAGGACGAACGGGTCGAAGAAGATCAGGGAGAGGGCGGGAAGAAGTCTGATTCTGAATCCTAATTTGAGTAGGTCAGAGACCTGTTCTCCTGACATTATTATATTAAAAGGGGCAGATGAGGACATCTGCCACCCACTATTGCGAAGGCAGGAATCCTTTCCTGCCTTTTATTTTTGACTAACCCGTCAGGAAATCCGCCAGGCGGACTGACGGCGCAGTATATTACGGCACCAGGTAATCAGGCGAGCGGGGGAGTTCCACCGCGCTTTTTATACTCATATTACTTTGGGAGGTTGCCAAAACTGATTGAATCACCCGTTCAAATCCAATCCCGCATCCCGAAGATTGTCCCTGTCCATGTTTGAGAACATCAAAATACCAGTCAAACTGTTCCGGATCGACACCACTGTCAACGATATGGTTATACATATATGATTCCATAAACTGCTTTTTACACAAATCTGCCGAGCCTTCGCGTACTGCTCCACCAACCGCTTCGCCGACATCAGGAAGCAATAAATCGCAGCAGAGAGTCTCAGTGCCGTTTCTTTTCATCGAGAAGAACTTAATAACGCCCCCCTGTTTAGGTCTGGGGTCAGCCGGATAATGAGTAACAAAAGTAGGCAAGTGATTAAGAATATTGCACAACGCATGTTCTTCGGTACTGCCGAAATCATCCCCGTAGTCAACGTTGAATCCGTTCTTATTCAGCAGATCGACAGCATCGGCGTATTTGATTCTATTGAAGGGAAGGGTCACATAACTTTCAAGGGTTTGGTTGGTCATCATCAGGTTGGCTGTTGAATACATAGATTTTAACAATCCCTCTACCAGATTTATCAATCCCTCCAACTCAAAATCCCGTCCTTCGAATTCAATCAAAGTAAATTCGCATAAATGCCGGTTGGTAACTTTCTTTTCCTGTCGAAATGAAGGGCCAACCGTATAGACACGATTATGGGCATGAGTGAATGCCTCAAGATACAATTGCCCGGTCTGTCTTAAAAACATACTGTGCTTGTCACCCAGAGCATTATACATGGTAACCGGGATGGCGTTGGGAAACCATTCACACGACCCGGTGGCACCAGTGATATGGGGGACACAAATTTCGAGAAATGAGTAGATCGGAAGAGCACACG
>JBDRQG010000289.1:0-2730 GCA_043826475.1 bacterium | reverse complement strand
GGATTAATGAAAAAACAAGATGTTCTATGAATGATGAGATATATAAGTGAGTGAAGATTTTGTCCTGAAACCATTATTGCCCCCTTTAATACCTAAAGAAGCGTAACTTTGATTTAAATTATACTCTCATTGCTGTCCGGTTAAAATAGAAGACCCTGTAGGACTTCTTCCTCTCTGATTTTTATTCGTTCAGGCTTCAGACTTAAAATATCTATAAGTGCCTTCCTCTCGAAAAGCATTTCCCTAATAACGCGACTGAGTTGTAACAACGAAAAGCTGTATTTTGTCTGGTATTTGATGTAGGTTAGCAGCAGGTAATAGCACATCGCAACCCAGATTTGAGTCAGCACAGCATTCTTGCTAGTACCGAGAAAAGACTTGATCTTTAGGTTTTGTTTGATCCATTTGAAGAACAGCTCAATCTGCCAGCGGGATTTATAGATCTGAGCAATCGTCGTTGCAGCGAGCTTGAAATTGTTCGTAAGGAATGTCAGCGTCTTCTCCCTCTCTTCATCGTAGTACCTTATAAGCCTGAGTTCTTTGGCATATTTGGTCTTTGTCATGGCCCCCTGCAGGGAGATATGCTCATCTGTCAAGACCCCTTTGCCGGAAATTGAATGCTGTCCGACAACCGCATAATCAATGTTCGTCTTTGCTCTTGTGACAAACCAGACCCCCTGTTTATCCAATGAATTCAACCACGTATAGTCGATATATGCCTTATCAACCGAAATGATGCTGTCCGGTAACAAGGGAAAGGGATTGTCTTTGACCACCCGCACATCATGCCTCTTGCCGTCGGTAACGGTCAGAAACGTCGGCAGGGATCCGGAATGGTCATAGAGACAGTGCAGCTTAATCGCACCCTTCGTCGTCCTGAACTTTGCCCAAGGGAAAACCGACAGACACAGATCTATGGTCGAGGCATCTATTGTGTACAGAGGATTCTTGAAGCGAAACTTGTGTTTTGGTGTCAGGTTCTTACAGCGAGTTAAGAGATGATAGAACAATCCTTCGAAAATCCGATAGTCTCTTTTGGCATTTGCATCAGAGAGCGTGCTCTTATATATTCCGGTAAGCCCCAAATGATACCACCGGGCGGCATGCGCTGATAACCCTGTCACGATATCTCGAAGGCTGTCCTTCTGTGTGATCTGAGAATACAGTATCGCCATAAACTGCTGCCACGTCGTGAAGGTCTTCACGTATTTGTCTCCATGGTACTGTTCCACTGCTTTGTCAAAATGATATCTCGGGCAAAGTTTCAACAATTCCGAAAATATCGTGTATACTTTGTTCATGGTCTGTTCCTCCTTGCTGGAATAGGGTTTGCCAACTTCTATTATCCAACAAGTATAAAGAGCAGACCTTATATTTATAAATATTTACCGGACACTACTGATGCAGAATAAATAACAAAAACAATTGTCCAAATTGGGCGTAGGTAGTGATTTATCCAATCAAATCTTCTATCTTCTGTGCTTTTATTTATCACTATAGGAAGCACTCCCATAGTAAAAATACCGATAATGATATCCCACATTCCAAAGTCATTATATCACAACCTTCACTTGTGTCAAGTATATAATCGCCATTGATTTCATATGCAGAGAAATCAGGTAAGCTCATCAATCTAACCCTCCATATGGACAACCCATGATATGCGTGAAATCATCAATGCGGCATTGGTAACAAACAGTCATGTTCGGGCAATTATCCTGTACGATTTTATAGAAATCATTTCCGAATTTTTCATATGCTTCGTTCATAATTTTGGTTATCATCCTGCTATTGGAATGCTGCATAAGCGGACATTTATTACAATCTTCATCACATGGTCTTTTCATCAGTCCATCCCATCCCTATACCTACTATTAACGCCAAACATCCCCGCTATCGTCCCCTTCTCTGCCATTTGGACGGGTAGGGGCTTATTGAATAACCCCTGCTGTTTCTTGTGTTCCTCAAACCTCTTACAAGCCGCCTCGTAATAATCCTTGTCTATCTCGAATCCGGTTAAAGAGAAGTCAAGGTTGAAGCAGGCTATGGCAATACTTCCAGAGCCTAAGTGAGTATCAAGGATCTTATCGCCTTGTTTGGCGTAGTTCTTTAGTAGCCATTCGTAGAGTTTGACGGGCTTTTGAGTGGGATGGATCTTATCTCCATTATTCCCCATCGGTCTGAAATCGAATAACTTTATGTTTCTTTCTATGCTTGACCAAAACAACTCACACATGGAAAACCCCACTCCATCGTTGTTCTTATACCAAACAATCCAATTATTGTTCGGATCTAAAACATTGGTGAAATAATTACCACCATGAATAATCTGATTTTGACTTACCCTGAATAATTCCCCGAAGTATTGTCTGTCGGGAGGTTTATTCCATTGCTTCATAGAAGTATTGAAATTCCTCATGGTTTGTGTCGGTTGATTGTCTTCACGGAATGGCGGGTCAACAATCGCCAGTTCGAAATACTTATCAGGATACCGCTTCATCCCTTCCATGCAATCCTCGTTAAAGAGTTCTATTTCTGTGACCATTCTTCCCCATCCTCCTGTTTCTCCGTATCCCTCGGCAAGTACCTCTCTATAATTTCATGCCATGTATCATCGTCATAGGGAATGTTGATTGAGAGATACCTGTCGTTACCGTTTAATAGGGCAAACTGTATGCGCTTCATTTCGTTACCTCCTCCTTAAAAACATTTATCACCATCACACTATGC
>JBDRQG010000288.1:0-12897 GCA_043826475.1 bacterium | reverse complement strand
TAAGAACACCGGGGCCGGCATTAAAGATTGTCATCTGACCTGTTGAAGAATCCCCTTCTAAAATAATAAAATCAAGGGATGTGTGGGTATTCGAAATATAAGGACGGTAATCGATTCTAATGTCATCGATAAACCAGTCATCAGTGAATTCTGCTGACCCATTGGATCGTAATCTGATCTGGAATCCGGCATGATAAGCATCTGCTGGCAGAGCAAACGTAACCAGTTCAAACGTTGACATAATAGATCCTGAGCCAAGATGTTGGGCAATCGGTGTCCATGCTGTGAGGTTATTCATGTATTCAACAATTAAATCTTCACCATCACCGGGTTTGGTACCCTCGCCGCCACGTTGGTAGTAATATGATACCATAACATCAGCTTTGCCGCTGAGATCAATTGTCTCAGATAGGAGAGTATCATTGCCGCCATCAAGGTTTATTGAATAAGGATCTGATGGCTCAGCTATACCCTGAGTATTTACTTCAGCGCCAATATTAGTCAGCCATCGGTAATGGAATAATGAATCAACAGGGAAAGGCTCATACCAGGGAAATCCTCCCGTAGATCCGGCCGAGACTGTTGTCAACTGGCTAACATCAAATAAACCTGGATCGTTAATTGATGCTGCATATATCGAAGCTGTATCCATGTCACCCGGGTTGGTTCCTCCGGCAACAGTCACTTTAACAGTAAACTGAACCGAATCGCTATAGGCTACAATTCCAGTTGAGCTTATTGGATAAATTCCGGATGCATCATAGAATGAAACGGTCCAATTAGCATTTGAATCGGTCAGATTATAGTTATCATCGGCTTGTCCGGTGTTATGCAGAGTCATAAGATATGAAACAGTATTACCGGCGAAATCATAAAGAGAGGCAGATTCAGGAGTTAAATCCATAGCATAATCAGAAATACGCCCCACAAAAACATCATCCACAAACCAATCATCGAAAGTACCCAATGACCCGATATTTCTGATTCTTAAGCGGAATTGGTTATGATAGGCGTCACTCGGCAGGGCATAGACCACTTCTTCATATACAGTCATATCGACTCCATCACCGAGATGCTGGTTTATCAATACCCAGTTGTAACTTGAATTCAGATATTCAATGAAGAGGTCGTCGCCAGCTTCGGTTGAGTTGCCTCCTCCGGTACGCTGGTAAAAATATTTTATTATTACGTTTGATTCCGTTGATAAATCAATTATCTGCGACATCAGGGTATCCATACCCTTTGAGTAGCCGTTCAGATTTAAACTGTAGTCGGGGGAGGGTTCATTCAGGCCGACATCATTACTTTCACAGGTGGCATTAAGAATCCATTTGCCCTGATCTATAGTCGTAGTCGGGAAATTATCTGAGAAAGGAATAGTTAATGGTTCGCCTTCGGAGATGGTCATCAATTGTGATGTGGCAAAGATTGAACCGTTGCCTGTTGATGTGGCGGTAATATCAGCCAGATCAAAATCACCAAAGGCACTGGAGGGAATTTCAACTCTGACTTTAAAGTTAAAGGATTGATTGCTCAGTAATGTTCCGGTTGAACTGATGGGGTAGGATTGAGTAAAATCGTAAATCTCCGTTGTCCAGCTATTACCGGACACGGTTAAATCGTAATCATCGCTTAACACACCGGTATTGGTTAAAGTCAGATCAAACCAGACAATATCACCGACCGGACCGTTAAGAGTGTCAAATTCCGGAGTCATTGATAGGCCGTAATCGAGGATTTTAAAAGTGAACGTGTCGGTAGTATCGGCCTGGCCTGCGTTATCGGTAGCATAAATATAATAATTAATAACAGTACCGGCCTGCTGAGCGGGGATATAACCGACATACTGATCGCCAGATACATATGACATGGTGTCTTCGTACCAGGCTGATGAAATTTGATAATAAACCAACAATGAATCAGCTACCAAAGTATTTGCCGAAGTGATGTCAGCGTAAACGGCGTAATCATTTAATGTGTCCTGAGTATCTTCAAGGGGAGTATGGGTGATTGAGGTTCTGGCGGCATCTTTACCATTGAGAACCAGAGTTCCGGTGTTATCGGGATCGAGCCAGTCTTTAATACGAGTCGAAGCCGAACTGCCGTAATTCCATGATTTAGCAAATTTACCATACCAGTCGGAGGTGATGCTTGTGCAGGAAGCATAACCGCCGTGAAGCTGGCCGATTATCTGCCCCTGACGATTAAACAGAGGTGATCCCGATGAGCCTCCTTCGGTGGTGCCGTTTTCCCATTGGCCGATTCTCCAATGAGAATTGTCCCCAGAGGTAGTCCCGAGGTAGCTGGTTGAGGTAACAGCGTTATAATCAAAAGATATTTTTTTAATATCACCGGAGGGATGATGGATTGCAATTACACTATCAGCAGGTGTGTCATAAGCCGACCAGCCGGCGTAATAGACATTATAAGATTCCGGGGGTTGAGAGCTTAATTCCAACAAACCAAAATCGGAAAAAGAATTGCTGGCTTTTAAGGTAGAGCCTGATATTGTCATCCAGGTTGGTCCATTGGTATTGGTGCAGGTTGGGCTTTCGTAGTTAAACATGATGATCCAGGTATTGGAACTGCCGAGACAATGATTAGCCGTAAGGAAGTAGGGTGTTAAATCCTGACGGACATTGTTGACCAAAGATCCGCTGCACCAGCGTGTTCCATCGGAAAGGATAACCATTGCCACGGAGCGAATCTGGTTAGCCCAGGGATCTCCTTCGGGACAATGAACATTATTATTGCAGGAGCCGGAACTGCCATAACCTTCGGAATCTTTAAAGGTATCCCATGAAAACATATTACGATAGGCGTGGACGATACGTTCTATATCAATTATACCTTTTCCGGTAACTTCAGCCGGTTCGTAATACTCAAGAATACTAACGTCCCCTTTTACCGGTTGAGTGGAAAACTGGCCATGATCTTTATTGTTTTCGCTGGTAAAAGCGCCAATAACTTGAGAGTGGTCTTCGTTATAGATAAATAACTCCGCCCCTTCGGGGAGCCAGTAAGCAGCGTAAATCAGGTTGATAGAATATGCTCCCGGTGATTCGATTCTCAAGCGCCAGATACGGTCGCCGTTGGGGAGGGTTTCCCACAAACCTGAATTTGTTAAATCATAGCGGACTTCGAAAGGAAAGCCGAATCGGAGCGGGACTTCCTTGTCATTATCGAGTTCATCTTCAGCCAGTAGAGTGGAGACATCAACATCAGCAGTTACAACCGATGGAATAGCGGCGGCAACCTTATTACCGAATGAGGGTGGAGTGCCCCCTTTGCTGATTTGAGCCTGAACAGGCTGAATTGCAGTAAGCAGGACAATAAGCGATAGCAACATAGAGAAGCGGATTGACATACTAAACCTCATGCTATTTTGATTATTTTTTTTGTTACCATTTGTACAACCGATATGATCCGTTAAATTTGAAATTGTTGGTTCAATTAGTTGTTATTAAAAGGACCAGTTTTCTTAAAAATACACTAAAATTATTGATTGTCAAGGGTTTTGCTGGCTACGTGGGTCAATTAGACCTATATTATAAACTATGTCTGAATTTATCCGACTTGAGAAATAGGCTGGTTTGTAATTATTGCCATAGTATGCAAATTGTTAATGAGTATTGTTTTCCAAAGGCGTGGAGGCGGGCTTGTCTCCGCCGAGAGATTGCACGTCAGGGCGATACAAGGCGGTCGCCGGCACAAATAAAATAATAGATTTAGAATCTACCTTATAAAATGTCAATTTTTGTTATTATTTGAGTAGAAATTTGATATTAACAATAATTGTATGATACTTAACTGTTTTGGTACATTATTTTAGGTCGAAACCTCTTGACAGATTGGTTTAAAAGGGTATACTAGAAGCCGCTGATCGAAATTTGCGACCCCATCGTCTAGTGGCCTAGGACATCGCCCTTTCACGGCGACGACACGGGTTCGACTCCCGTTGGGGTCGCCATTTTTTTTTAGCACCTTGTGGCTTTTATTAAAGCCAAATTCCCCAATAAATTCCTGTCGATCTTGCTTGATCTAAGCCCTCTTTAAGCTTATTATTCGAGACTCATATTGTGAGAACTCAAATTATGAGGATTACCCGATTTGTCGGGCTAAAATGTAGATTGATGATTGTAATAAATTAAGGAGTATCTGAAAATGTATCGTGTCCCTCTCCCCAAAAATGAACCGGTTCGAGACTATGCCCCCGGTTCACTTGATCGGGCTAAAATTGTCGAAGCTCTCAGCGTATTAAAAAAGATGCCGATTGAAATTCCTCTGGTAATCGATGGCAAAGAGATCAAAACCGGTGAAAAAATAAAAATCACCGCCCCGCATAATCATGATTTGGTTCTTGGTTATTATCATCAGGGGAGTGAAAAAGAAGTTAAAATGGCTGTTGATTCCGCTATGGAAGCTCAGCAGACCTGGGCCTTTATGCCTTGGGAACAACGGGCCGCTATTTTTCTTAAAGCGGCTGAACTGTTAGCTGGGCCATATCGCTATATTATGAACGCGGCCACGATGCTGGCTCATTCCAAATCAATCTATCAGGCGGAGATCGATGCTGTCTGCGAACTGGTTGATTTCTACCGTTTCAACTGCCACTATGCCCAGCAGATTATGGATATTCAGCCAAATAGCGCTCCTATGATCTGGGATCGTATGGATCATCGTCCGCTCGAAGGTTTTATCTTCTGTGTATCACCTTTTAATTTTGTTTCGATCAACGGCAACCTTCCAACCGCCCCGGCAATTATGGGGAATGTTGCGGTTTGGAAACCGGCTTCGACCGCAGTTTATACTTCGCATTTTCTGATGAAAATATTCCGCGAAGCGGGATTGCCCGATGGTGTTATCAACATGATTTTCGCTCGCGGCTCTGCTATTGGTGATACCGTATTAAGAAATGAAAATCTGGCTGGGATTCATTTCACCGGATCGACCGGAGTCTTTCACATGATGTGGAAAACTGTTGGTGAAAATATTGCCAAATATAAGTCTTATCCTCGTATTGTCGGCGAGACCGGCGGGAAAGATTTTATCTTTGCTCATAATTCCAGTAATCCTGCCGAAGTTGCTACCGCTATCACCAGAGGTTCGTTTGAATTCCAGGGGCAGAAATGCTCAGCCTCATCACGCTGTTATCTCCCTGAATCACTTTGGCCTGAAATTCAGAAAATACTTCTCGAACAGGTAAATTCGATCAAGATGGGCGATCCTGAAGATTTCAAAAATTTCTTCAATGCTGTGATTGATAAATCTGCTTACAGATCAATAGTAGAATATATCGACTATGCTAAAGAACATAAAAACGCCAAGATTTTAGCCGGTGGCAATTATGATGATTCCAAGGGCTGGTTTATTGAACCGACGGTTATTTTAACCGATGACCCGCATTTCAAATTGATGGAAGAGGAAATTTTTGGCCCGGTGATTACGATTTATGTTTACAAGGATGATCAGTTTGCCGAGATGCTTCATATCTGCGACAAGACCTCCCCGTATGCTTTGACTGGGGCAATATTTGCGACCGATCGCAAGGCTATCGCACTGGCTGAACGGACGCTTCGGAATGCAGCCGGGAATTTTTATATCAATGACAAACCAACCGGGGCGGTTGTTGGACAGCAACCCTTTGGAGGCGGAAGAGCCTCGGGCACCAATGATAAAGCTGGCGGCATACAGAATATGCTGCGCTGGACCTCGCCCCGTAGCGTAAAAGAGACATTCACTCCCGCCAGGGATTATCGTTATCCGTTTATGGGATAATAATTTACTTTAAAACTCATAAGGCCGGCAGTTTTTTTACTGCCGGCCTTTTTTTTATTGACATACCGGACAAAAATAGATATAATGTACCTAATAAGTCTATGTAGGGAATTTCCTGCATTATTATCAAATATATATTTTTATGATATATTACTGCTGTAATCTTGATAAATAGAAATGAAAAATAAAACCGCTTTAAGGAAATATTATTGAAAGCACAATTTGTGCAAGGAGGAATTGAGATGGGTTCAAAATCTTTAAAAAGTGTAATTATGGGTATTCTATTACTTGCATTGGTAGCCTTTGCAAGCTCAGAGGTTAAGGCTCAGACTGTCGATGTTGACATTGTCAGTTTTACCTTTAGCCCTGATCCAGTTAATATTACCACCGGTACAACGGTGCGGTGGACAAACCAGGACGGTGTTCCGCATACATCTACTTCAGATGGAGCAGTTTGGAACTCCGGTACTCTTGGTAATGGACAGCAGTTTTCTTATACTTTTAACACGCCAGGCAGTTACCCCTATCATTGTAATTTCCATCCTTCCATGCTTGGGACAATCAACGTTTCTGATCCGGGAGTACATGTGCCATCGATGTCATCCAATGGTTTGATATTATTGTCGATGTTATTGGCGGTTGCTTCGGTCTGGTTCATCTACCGCCGGCAGCAAGCTGCATCTATTTCTTAAAAAGTTTATTTTTTAAATTAAAGATATTAAGGCTGTTGAAAATCAACAGCCTTTTTAATTATGGGTGTAAGCTGATAGATCCAATAATCTTACGATAAATTAAAAAGCTCCCTCAAGTTTTTCTCATTTTAAGCCGTTAAATTGAATATGGATGACTCTTCAACAGTTATGATGCATCAGTATGCCCTTTCGGATCTGATGGGAAGCAGTGAAACCGGCAAGGTTTATAAAGCCTGGGATACTACTATGGAACGGGTTGTTGCTCTACGGGTTATTCCACAGGAATTGAGTGAAAACAAAATTTTCAGATCCCGGTTGATGCCTGCCTTGCGTCTATTAAGCCATTTGGGCCACCAAAATATTGGGGTTGTTTTTGGAGCCTCAAGGGTTGATCATAAACTGATTGTCATGTCAGAATTCATCACGGGCAAACCATTGACGGAATTGATAACCGAAAAACCCTTGGGGGTTAAACCCTTCCTTGATCTCGCTATTCAAATTACCGAGGGCTTAAACCATGCTCATCTGAATCGAGTTATGCACGGCAACCTGAGGCCATCGAATATTTTTATTACTGAAGATAACAATATTAAGTTAGTTGATTTCGGTTTGTCGCTGCACAGTATAAAAAATGATTCCTCCGACCTTGAAACCAGCCTGAGAAAAGCTGCCTATCAATCACCGGAGCATATAACCGGTGAGGAGATCACGCCTTTGTGTGATCTGTTTAGTCTGGGATCGATATTTTGGGAGCTTCTGACAGGCAAACAATTGTTTGTGGGTGATTCGGTGCGGGCGGTTGAGGATGCGGTGTTGAAATTCCAGCCCGATTTTAAAATGCTCCAAAAAGAGTATTTTCTGGAAGGGGATATAATTTTATTACTAAAGAAATTATTAGCCAAAGAACCTCCCGATAGATTCCAAAGCACTAATGAACTTCTTATAACTTTAAAAGCGATGAGAACATTCGAAGTAGAGGACCGCACCAGGGAATTTTTCCAGGTCAAACCTCAGACTCCCCGCCAATATATGATGCTCTCTATTTTAGCTGCCCTGATGATTATTTTCTGGCTGGTTATCACAACTGTTCAGAAGTAACAGGCATTGCCTGTTTTTTATAATATTTTTATTCAAATCTTCATTTCCTCAAATATAAAAATAATTGACATTAATGAGATTATTTCGTCTATTATGTATGAGCGTAAATAATACAAAAGGAATTACTGAAAGAGAAACTAATAAAATTAATTAGGATAAGATGAATAGAATTACTCAATTATGTAAACAAATTTTCATTTTAATTCTATCGTCGTTGTTGCTGTATATCAATTCAGTTATGGCAGATGAACAGAATTTATCACTTGAGATAAAGCTTGAGAAAGAGAGTTATTTAAGTCATGAGCCTATTTGGCTTGATATAACTTTAAAAAATATTAGTTGTGATACAATTAGCACCACCCGACTTAGTCCACCTAACCAGGGTGGAGTTGGTATTGAACTAAAAAATAGTGAAGGTATTTTGATGTCATATACCGGGCCTGATATTCTTTTAGGTCCGCGTGAGCGAATCGTTCTGGATTCTGGTGAAGAGTATTACGATTGTTTTGATCTGCTTGAGTTATTTTCAACTTCCAAGCCCGAGAGCATGTCTTATAACTTTTTCGGTTCACTACCTGTAGGTAAATATACTTTAAGAGCCACATATGGTCATTATTATTCAAATGAAATCACTTTTAAAATAGAAAAACAATCCGGTCAGGAGGAAGAATCCTATCAAATGATGGTTGATGCTTTTAATCTTTGGGCAAGACAGGATTATGAATTAACTATTCAAAAATTCCGAAATATATTAGAAGAATATCCCAAAAGTGTGTATGCAGGTAAAGCACTTAGACAAATAATAGGGTTTCAAATGATTTATAATAAATTAGCTATTAGTGAATTACAAACACCTCAAGAAATGTTAGATTCATTCACAAATTCTGGATACAGTAACTATTGTTTAGGGCTATTGGTTTGGAAAAAAACCAAAGAAGAACAGCAGGATCTGTTGCAACAAATTATAGAAAATTATCCAAATACGAGAAGTGCTAAATTTGCTGAACAGATGCTGAGAAATCTGGAAAAGGAAACGGTGAAGAGTAATAGTAAGGAATAGAATTATAATGAGACAATTTATTACCATCTCTTCTATATTGATCATTTCAGGTTTGATAATCGTATTATTGATTATTGTTCCATCAAACATCTTATCTCAAGATAAGGATTTCATTGTAAAACTAAACAAAGATAACCACATATTAAAATTGAATCCAAATTCAAAGGAAAAACATGATCTTTATTTATCTAATAAATACAAAGTTCATAGCCTTACCGTTTCCCCTGATAATAGATACGTTGCTTTTATCGAAGAGACAAAACCTGAATACGCAATTGATGGGTACGTAATTACTCCAGAATATTGTCTTGTTATATTGGATGATATGGGAAAATTGGTGAGTCAAATTGACAAGGATATAAAAAAATATGTTTGGAGTCCTGATGGCAATGAGATCGCATTTCTGACATTTAATCCCTGTGATCCAGACTATCAATATAAATGCCCAACTGGTGTCTGGGCTTTCGATATAGCTACCTCAAACATGAAAAAAATCTGTGATCGGGCAACTGAAATTAACTGGGCACAATTTGATAGTGCTGTTTATCTTTATAATTTAGGAGTAGTAACAAGATGGGATCCAATAACAGAAAAATTAGACACAACAGAATTTAAAGATATTTATTTCAGTCCGGATGGGAAATATTACCTTAGATTGTGGAAAGATGAAGGAAAACCAATTCAACTTTATAATACAATTACAAATGAACTTGAATTTAATATAAAAATTTATAAGCAGCTTCTCCCAATTGATGATTTTGCAGAGCAATTTCCACAGAATATTGGAGAACTTTGGAGTTCTCATGATCTTGAATATCCTCATGGATGGGTTTTCAACAAAGGGCATTATCTTCTATTTACTAAGAGGGATGTTATAATAGAGACAACAGGGGATGGCCCGATTAAAGTTATCAAGTCAAGTGAAGTAAGTAATGAAAAGAATTTTATTTACGATCCCGAACAAAAGATGATTGTGAGAGAATTTGAAAGTCCACTTAGTTCCTGGGTCGGAGATGGAAATTGTATAGTTATAGAGCGGGAATACAAGATTGAACTTATTGGAGGGGTTGATGAAAAATAAGCTGGGGAGCCGACTGCTTGCGGTCGGTTTACTGTTCTCTTTGTTTATTGATAATAATATAGTATTCTTCGTCTATTTACAAATAAAAAAGGCAGAACCGATAAATGGAAAATGGTTCTGCCCTACAAGTCTGGTTGGTTAATTATTTGTTTAAATCGGGTACAATACCACCGGATTGTTGAGTATTAGAAACACTTTTATAGAATTTATTAAGCCACCTCATTTTTGGGGTGGGTCTTTATTTAAATTTGGATTAGTGAAGGCTTTAGTTATTATACAGTTAGGTTAGTTTTCAACTCCAATGCCCTCCCAAAACTTTATTCCAAAAAGGTATTTACCTCACCGGATTAATAGCTTATCTTGCTTTGTTTGCCCCAACCCAAGATTAGGAGTAAAATTAGTGGCAAAGATAAAAATTGAATATAATGCCGAACAAATATCGATAAAATCCCAGTTGAGTATAATCCCCCTGCGTGATGTGGTTGTTTTTCCCCATATGATTTATCCCCTTCTGATCGGGCGCGAATTTACCATGCGGGCGCTAAAAGAGGCGATGGACCATGATAAGCTGATCCTTCTCGTAGCCCAAAGATCCGCCAGCGTAGATCGCCCGGCCCCGGAAGATTTGTACAAAGCCGGAGTAGTAGCCCGGATTCTTCAGGTGATGAAAATGCCCAATGGAACTTTGAAGGTTCTGGTTGAGGGGATGGTGCGTTGTGAAGTAAATTCGATTGTGGCCAAAGGGGAATATCTGGCCGGTGAGATTTCTTTCAAATCTTCGGATAGTGGAAAGACCAACCGGGAGATTGAAGCCTTATCGCGGATGGTCAATGAATTATTTACCGAATATGTCCGCCTTAACCGGAGAATCCCCGACGAAGTATTGGTTACGCTTTCATCGCTTGAAAATTATGATCAGCAGTCGGATACGATCTCGGCCCATATTCTTCAGAAGAACGAAACCAAGCAAAAATTATTGGAAGCCTTCTCTATTGAGGATCGTTTCCTGCTGCAGGCGGAGATACTCAAAGAAGAGATAGAGATTCTCAAAATAGAGCAGAAAATCGATGGCAATGTCAGGGAATCGATGTCCCGTTCTCAGCGTGAGTTTTATCTTCAGCAGCAATTAAAAGCTATCAAGGATGAGCTGGGTCAGTATGATGAACCGACGGCTGAAGTAGATGATCTTTATGCCAAGCTTGAAACTGGCAATTACCCCGAAGAAGTAGTTGCAAAGGCTGAAGAAGAGATCAAAAAGCTCTCCAAGATGCATCCTTATTCGGCTGAGTCGGGAGTGGTACGTTCATATCTTGAGTGGCTTCTGGGAATTCCATGGAAAATAGAAACCAAAGACCGCACCAACTTTAAAGAGGTAAAGGCTGTTTTGGATGGCGATCATTTTGGATTGGACAAAGCCAAGCAGCGTATACTCGAGCATCTTGCGGTAATCAGACTGGCTGGAAAAGTTCGCGGGCCGATTCTTTGTCTGGTGGGCCCTCCCGGGGTGGGTAAAACGTCGGTAGGCAAATCGATTGCCAGAGCTCTGGATCGCAAATTTATCAGGATGTCTTTGGGGGGTGTTCATGATGAAGCCGAAATCAGAGGACATCGCCGGACTTATATTGGAGCCATGCCCGGAAGAATTATTCAGGGAATTAAGAGAGCCGGTTCGAATAACCCGGTCTTTTTGCTTGATGAAATCGATAAGATTGGTTCGGATTTCAGAGGGGATCCTTCGTCGGCTCTGCTTGAAGTTCTCGATCCGGAGCAGAATTTTACTTTCTCCGATAACTACCTTGAAGTCGATTATGACCTATCTAATATTCTGTTTGTAACAACGGCTAATTCGGTGTCTTATATCCCGCCAGCGCTGCATGACCGGATGGAGATCATCCATTTGCCCGGTTATCTTGATTTTGAAAAGAAGGCTATTGCAATTGATTTCCTTTTGCCAAAACTTGTTAAAGAGATTGGGTTGGAGAAGATTGCGATTGAATTTAATGATGATGCCCTCTTTGAAATCATCCGCTATTATACCCGTGAAGCGGGTGTTCGTGAATTGGAGCGCATGCTTGGAAGTATTTTGAGGAAATCGGCGGTTGAAATAGCCGAAGGGAAACGGATTCGTAAATTAATCTTTACGAAAAATAAAATAAATAAGCTTCTGGGTGCCCCTAAATATGTGGGGACTGATATTAAAACCACTCCTACTGCCGGTTATGCTGTGGGATTGGCCTGGACACAAAACGGGGGAGAAGTTCTGCCGGTGGAAGTTGTCCCGATGCAGGGGAAAGCAAATCTTACCATGACCGGATCACTTGGGGATGTGATGCAGGAATCGGCGACAGCAGCGATGTCTTATGTCCGCAATCATGCTGCAAATTATGGATTAAAAGGTGATTTCTTTGATAAGATTGACCTGCATGTTCATCTCCCGGAAGGAGCGGTCCCCAAAGACGGCCCCTCAGCAGGTGTTACCCTTTTGACCGCAATTGTCTCAGCTTTAACCAGAATTCCTGTTAGAACTGATGTGGCTATGACCGGCGAGATAACTCTATCTGGTGATGTGCTGGCTGTCGGTGGATTAAACGAAAAGCTGTTGGCGGCTAAACGAATGGGTATTACAACTATTGTTGTTCCTGAAAAAAACAAAAAAGATATTGCCGAGTTATCAAAAGATTTGAAAAAGGATTTGAAATTACATTACGTTAAATCAATCCAGGAAGTTCTCCGTCTGGTATTGACTCGCTCACCGTTTGTACGGATGACAGCCCAGGCTAAAGAGGAGTCGAAGGGATTATTGCAATAACAGATAGCTCCAACGGCTATCCTTTTATAGTGAAAGAATGATGAGTAAAACACTCTCTTCAAAAATAAATTCGTGTATATTTATCGGTTCTTTTTTTGAATTGAAACAATTGCCCAAAGACAGGCAGCCGCAGATAGCCTTTGCGGGCAGATCCAATGTCGGGAAATCTTCTCTATTGAACCGGGTGGTCGGGCAAAAGAATATGGCCAAAGTCTCAGGGACACCCGGCAAAACCCGCTCTCTTAATTTTTTTCAGGTCAATGATAATTATTATCTCGTCGATTTACCCGGCTACGGTTACGCCAAAGTGTCAAAGGAGATGAGAAAAGACTGGGGGAAATTGATCGAGGATTATCTGGGTAAATCAGAAAAACTGGCG
>JBDRQG010000287.1:0-9489 GCA_043826475.1 bacterium | reverse complement strand
ACTATAATGGTTGAAATCTCTGCTAAGACCGGAGAAGGGATAGATGAACTGCTGAAGATGATTTTACTTCAGGCTGAAATGATGGATCTTCAGGCTGATCCGGGTATAAGAGGGCAGGGTGTTATTATCGATTCCAAACTCGAAAGAGGGCGCGGTCCGGTTATTACGGTACTTATTCAGAGAGGTAGATGCTACGTTGGTAATTCTATAGTAGCTGGGATGCACTATGGGCGTGTTCGTACAATAACAAACGATCGTGATATGCAGGTTAAAAAAATAGGCCCTTCCCGTCCAGCACAGATTACAGGACTTAATGGAGTACCCCAGGCTGGCGATAGCTTTATGGTTGTCGAAAATGACCAGGAAGCAAAAGAAATTTCTATCAAGCGCAGCCAGGTTAAAAAAGCTCAGGAATCTCGCCGTACGCTTGGCGGTTTGGTAACTCTTGATAAGGTATTCGATCGAATCAAAGAAGGAAAGATTAAGGAACTTCGTCTGATTATCAAAGGGGATGTTGATGGCTCTGTCGAAGTGCTCTCCGATACGCTCGGTAAAATAGCAACGGATGAAGTCAAAACTAATATTATCCACCGGAGTGTGGGTGCTATCAGAGAGTCTGATGTTTTATTAGCCGCTGCTTCAGATGCGATTATCATTGGTTTCCAGGTTACGCCAGATGTGAGAGCCAGAGAAATTGCCAAAACTGAAAAGGTGGATATCAGAGAATATAGTATTATTTACGAAGCTGAAAATGATGTCCGCAAGGCACTTGAAGGACTCCTTTCTCCGGAAATTAAAGAAGTGTTCGTTGGTTCCGCCGAAGTCAGAAACATTTTCAGGGTTCAAAAGTTCGGCACTATTGCCGGCTGTTATGTTAAAGAAGGCCGGGTTAAGCGCAAAGATAAATGCCGCCTCGTGCGTGATGGTAAAATTATATATACCGGAATGTTGAGTTCTTTGAAGCGTTTTAAAGACGATGCCAAAGAAGTCAAAGAGGGTTTTGAATGTGGTATTGGTATTGAGAATTACAATGACATCAAAGTTGACGATGTCATTGAGATGATTGAAATTGTCGAGGAGGCGCGGACACTGGATAAGGTAGAGTAGTTAATATTTGGTTACTGTAGTTGCAAGAATTCACCTGAATCTGCCGGCCGTTGATTCTCTAAAAGAGAAGAGGCGTATTTTAAAATCTTTGATCTCCCGGGCACAAAATTCATTTAATGTGTCGATTGCCGAGGTGGATGAAAACGATTCCCATCGAACGGCTATTCTGGGAGTGGCGACAGTTGCTAATAATAACAGATTTGCTCGACAGGTTATGGATAAACTGATAAATAAAATTGAAAACAATCCTGAAGTCATTCTAGTGGAATGCAGCATGGAGTCATATTAGCTATGAAGCAATTCCGAAGATCATCACGGCTCAGCGGTCAGATTCTCAGAGATATCTCCACTATGATGGAGGGAGAATTGTCTGAAAGACTTTCCGGCATGATTACGTTTACTAATGTCCGTTTGACTGATGATCTTAAATATGCCACGATTTATTACTCTGTTTTAGGCGAAGATGAATCCAGGGTGAAAGCCGCTGATTATTTTGAACGTGAAAAGAAAAGAATCAGGCATATGGTTGGAAAAAATCTGCGGATGAGATTTATCCCTGAGTTTCGCTTTAAATATGATCCTTCAGTTGAAGAAGGAATGCGGATCGAACAGTTATTGAATGAGATTAAGAATAATGATTCCGGTGAATAAAGAACAGAAAAAGACCATGTTGGCCATTTTTGACGATATATCGAGTATTATCGAGAAATCACAAAAAGTGCTGGTTGTTTCTCATATTGATCCGGATGGTGATGCTCTCGGAACACAACTTGCTTTTGCCGCTTATTTAAGATCCCTTAAAAAAGATGTTTATCTCGTTAAAGAGAGTGATTTGCCTGAGAAATATAAATTTCTTCCTGATGTTGACTTGATTAGTAATATAGAAGACTATAATCATGATTTGGGCATTGATACGGTAATCATTCTGGAATGTCCTGGATTTGACAGATTAGGAAAAGCACATACATTGTTTGGAGATAAAGTAAGTATTATAAATATAGATCATCACCGCGATTCAATTATGCTTGGTGATGTAAACTGGATCGATCCAACTCGTTCATCAGTAGGGGAGATGGTTTTTGAATATTTTGAAGCCTCTGGATTTAATCTAAATAAAAATATTGCCACTCAATTGTATACCGCGATCTTAACCGATACCGGCCGATTTAGATATAATGCTACATCCCCTCGAACGATGGAGATTGTTGGAAGACTTATTGCGGCTGGAGCTGATCCTAAATATATCTGTGATGAAGTTTATTATAATTTGAGCCAGTCAACTATGATGTTAACGGCAAAAGTTCTCCATAGCATTGAGTATCATTGTGACGGCCGTATCTGCCTTTTAACTCTTACAAAAAATATGCTCGAAGACTCTGGTGCGGATATGTCTGAATCTGATGGTTTGGTTGATTTTACCCTGTTTACTGAGGGTGTAATTGTAGGTGCTTTGATTAAAGAAAGCGATCAGAACATAACAAAAATTTCAATGAGGTCGCGCGATGGAATCAATGTCGCAGAAATAGCTGCAAAATTTGGTGGCGGAGGACATTTTAATGCTGCAGGATGTACGATTGAGAAAAATTTAGAGAGTGCTAAAGAAGTGATTCTTAAGAATCTAAAAGAGGAATTAAATGACCCGAGCTGCTAATACATATAACGGCATACTTCCCTATTATAAGCAGTTAGGGATAACCAGCCATGATGCGGTCAATGATATCAGGAAGATCATTGGGCAACGTCAGGTAGGTCATACCGGTACTCTTGATCCCAGAGCTGAAGGTCTGATGTTAATCTGTCTCGGAAGCGCAACAAAAGTAACCCGTTTTTTAACCGGCTCTAACAAGATTTATGAAGCTGTAATTACTCTTGGTAGATCATCAAATACTTTCGATAGTGAAGGTATTGATGAGAGCAGTCCATCAAATCAAGTTCCGGAATTGTCTGTTGCTGATTTGGATGAACTGTTGAACTGCTTTAGAGGCAAAATTACCCAAAAAGTACCTATCTTTTCTGCTGTCAGAGTAAAAGGTAAAAAGCTATACGAATTTGCCCGTCAGGGTAAGGAAGTCGAAACCCCTTCACGAGAAATTGAGATTTTTGATATCTCTTTGATGGAATATAAAAAACCTGATTTGAATCTGAGAATAGAATGTTCCGCTGGTACATATATCAGAACCATTGCTAATGATATTGGCGAAAAATTGGGTTGTGGCGCCTATTTGTCTGCCTTGAAAAGAACCCAGATAAGCAGTATACATGTTGATAAAGCTTTGAATTTGGAGGATGTAAAAGAATTCCAGGCTAATCAAAAGTTTCAATCAATACTCCTTAAGCCTGAACAACTTCTCGATTTTGGTGCATTTATTGTCTCTGAAGATTTTAGCAGTAAAGTGATTGATGGTCGTGATCCTCTAAAAGAAGATATCGTCTCTCTTGAGGGTGAGTTTTCATCAGGTGATCGGATATTTTTGAAAGACAAACAGGGAAATGCTCTGGCTGTGGGAATAGTTCAAGTATCAAAATCCGCTTTTGACAGTTGTGAGAATGAAAACCTTTTTGACTATCTGAGGGTACTGAATTGACAACTGCTTTTATCAAAGGGATTGAAAATTATACCCGAAAAGATGGGATTCCTGTTATTGCCACAGTAGGCACATTTGACGGAATACATCGTGGGCATAGAGCTATTTTTGATAGAGTAAGAAGGCAGAGTATTGAAACAGGTTCGAGAGCGGTTTTGATAACTTTTCATCCTCATCCCAGAGTTATGGTATCTCCTGAAAATATACCTCTACTCTTGACGACGATCGAAGAAAAGGGTAAGTTTGTTCCTAAGTTCTTTGATGGAAAGGTTTTGATACTGGATTTTAATGATAAATTAAGAAATATGTCGGCTCATGAATTCGTGAAAGATATATTAGTCGCAAAGGTTGGAATAAGCAAACTTATTGTCGGTTATGATCATGCCTTCGGAAAAAACCGCAGCGGAGATATTCCTGCCATGCAATCAATGGGAAAAGAAATGGGATTTGAAGTTGAGGTTGTCGAACCGGTAATGGTCAAAGACAAACCCGTTTCATCATCACGCATTCGCCAGGCAATAAAAGAAAATCGCTATCGTGAGGCAATTGATCTTCTGGGTCATGATTATGCCATATATGGAATTGTTGAAAGAGGAATCGGTTTGGGGCATAAATTGGGTTACCCGACAGCCAATGTGAATTATAACCATCGCAAGCTGTTGCCAGCTGAAGGGGTTTATAGCTGTTATATTGAGGTAGATGGCGAATACCACGATGGTATGATGTTTATAGGGCGGAATCATTTCAATCCAGCCGATCGAATTTCTGTTGAGGTAAATATCTTCAACTTTAAAGAGGATATATATGATAATGAGATAATCGTTTATCCTACCCATTTCATCAGGGAAAACAGAAAATTCAATGCAACCGCCAAATTAGTGGAACAGATTGAAAAAGATAAAATTAATGTAATTAGAATCATAAATGAGGAAAGAAAAAATGGCTTTGACCAAAGAGCAGAAAGCTCAAATTATTTCTAAGAACCGTCTCCACACCACGGATACCGGTTCTCCTGAAGTTCAGATTGCTTTGCTTACCAAGCGTATCGGTGATCTTACCGAACACATGAAACTACACAAAAAAGACTACCATACCCGTTTGGGTCTGTTAAAAATGGTAGGTAAAAGACGTCGGCTTCTCGATTATTTGAATCACAATGATATCGTAAGTTATCGTCAGGTTATCGCAGAATTAGGTCTGCGAAAGTAAAGGGGATACATATTTTTATGTTACATAAAGTAGAATTTGATTTTGGTGGTCGTACTATGACTTTTGAAAGCGGCCATCTTGCAAAACAGGCAAATGGTGCGGTTACGGTTCGTTATGGCGATTCCATGATCCTTTCAACTGTCTGCGCAATGTCGGAACCAAAAATGGGTACTGATTTCTTCCCGCTGACAGTTGAATACAGGGAAAGATCATATGCCGCAGGAAAGATACCCGGCGGCTTCTTTAAAAGAGAGGGAAGACCCTCGGAGAAGGAAATTCTCTCATGCAGGATCATCGATCGTCCGATTCGCCCGATGTTCCCCAAAAATTTCCGATGTGAAACACAGATTATCAATTTTATTATTTCTCATGATCAGGAGAATGATACCGATGTGCTGGCGATGACCGGCACCGGAGCAGCGCTGATGATTTCTGATGTTCCCTTTGAAAGAGCTGTCGCCTGTGTCAGAGTTGGCCGATTTGATGGCTCGCTTATTATCAACCCAACCATTGCCCAGTTGGAAGAGTGCGATATCTATGTCACTCTCGCTGGTACTTCGGAAGCAATCACTATGGTTGAGGGTGGTGGTAGAGAAATATCTGAAAATGATATGATTGACGTCCTCTCTTTTGGCCATGATCATATAAAAATACTGGTTGGAAAAATTGATGAGTTAAAGCAGATGTGCGGCAAGCCGGATATGGAATATACTCCGGTTGAAGAAAATGAAGCTCTTATCAATATTGTCAAAGAAAAAGTTCATGGCAAGCTGGTGGAATTAAATCAGGTCGCTGATAAGGAAACACGAAATTCCGGCAAAAGGAAACTTTCCAAAGAAGTTCTGGAATCGTTGAAGGAAGAATATCCTGATTCAGCCATGGATATCGAAATGGCTATTAATGATGTCGATAGTGAAATCATGCGCAATATGATTCTTGAAACAAAGAAGCGCATCGATGGACGCGGTCCTGATGATATCAGACAGATTACCTGTGAGGTTGGATATTTACCGCGGGCTCATGGATCGGCAATTTTTACCAGAGGACAAACGCAGGCACTGGCTGCTGTAACTCTGGGTACCAAGATGGATGCTCAGCGTCTGGATGAACTGGAAGGTGAATCCACCAAGAGCTTTATGCTTCACTATAATTTTCCGCCGTTTGCTACCGGTGAAACCAAGCAAATGCGTGGAACTAACCGCCGTGAAGTCGGTCATGGAGCTTTAGCCGAAAGAGCTTTGATTCCGGTGGTACCGGTTGAAGAGAGTTTTCCTTACACGGTCAGAATCGTTTCGGATGTGATGGAGTCCAATGGGTCTTCCTCGATGGCTTCGGTCTGCGGTGGCTCTCTGGCTATGATGGATGCCGGAGTTCCGATAAAATCACCTGTAGCAGGTATTGCCATGGGACTTATCAAGTCCAATGATAACGTGGTTGTGCTGACTGATATTCTTGGTGATGAAGATCATTTCGGTGATATGGATTTCAAAGTTACCGGAACAACTGAGGGTATTACCGCTATTCAGATGGATATTAAGTGTACCGGTTTGGATTTAGATACTATGCGCACTGCGCTGGATAAAGCTCGTATCGCCCGTCTGAGTATTCTGGAAAAGATGATAGCTACATTGCCCAAACATCGTGATGATATCTCTCAATTTGCACCGCGAATTATTACAATCAAAATCAATCCTGAAAAGATTGGCATGGTAATTGGACCAGGCGGTAAAATGATCCGTTCAATCGTAGAAGAGACTGGCGCGAAGATTGATATCGATGATGACGGTACGGTTCATATTGCTTCTAATGACAGCGTGGCCAGCCAGAAAGCTCTCGAGAAAATTGAACTTATAACCATGGAAGCTGAAGTCGGCAAAATTTACAAGGGTATTGTAAGACGTATTACTACCTTTGGTGCCTTTGTCGAAATTCTTCCGGGTACCGATGGTCTGGTTCATATCTCAGAATTGGATGTAGGCCGGGTCGAGAGAGTTGAAGATATAGTTCAACTTGGCGATTCTATTGATGTTAAATGTCTCAGTATAGATCAGGATGGAAAGGTTCGTTTATCTCGCAGAGCATTGCTCCCCGGAGGTGAAATACCAAACCCACCCCCAGATCGTAATCGACGTTTTGATCGTGACAGTCGTGATAACCGTGATAGTCGGGATAGTCGGGATAGTCGAAAACCATATAAGCCGAGACGTTAGTTCTTGATTAATATATTTGTAGTAGATAATGTATAAAAAGACGGTATTATCAAACGGACTGAGAGTGGTGACGGAAAAGATCCCCTCAGTCCGTTCTATTTCTTTAGGGATTTGGGTCGAAGTAGGCTCACGTTATGAAACTCCTAAGGAAAACGGTATGTCTCATCTGATAGAACATATGCTTTTCAAAGGAACAAAAAAGAGATCCGCCAAAAAAATTGCCCAGGAACTCGAATCGGTTGGGGGAAATTTAAATGCTTTTACCTCTAAAGAGCATACCTGTTATACAGCCAGGATAGTCGATGAACATTTGGAAATTGCTACAGATGTGCTGGCAGATATGACCTGTAATTCACGTCTGGCTCCAAATCATCTGGCTATGGAAAAAAAGGTGATTCTGGAAGAAATCAAGGAATCATTAGAAAATCCATCGGATCATATCCATGATTTATTTTCTGAAACAATCTGGAGGAATCAGGCTATTGGTCGTCCGATATTAGGGGATATGGAAAGTGTTTCTTCCATCCAAAGAAGCAATATTGTGTCTTATATGAAGAATTATTACCGTACCGGAGCGATTGTTATTGCTGCGGCAGGTAATATTTCTCATCAAAAACTGGTTGATCTTGTTAAGGATAAGTTCACATTTCCTGAAGGAAATTCAAATACCGCTTATCCCATCACGCCACCTGAAAAAAATGAAACCACTTTTACTAACAATTCAAATGCTCAGGTTCATCTGTGTCTTGGATTTACAGGTCCCAAATATGATTCCAAACTCCGTATGCCGGCATTAGTTGTAAATACTTATCTAAGCGGCGGAATGTCTTCTGTTTTGTTTCAGAAGGTTCGTGAGCAAAAAGGCTTAGCCTATTCGGTTTATTCTTTCCTGGATTTATACAAAGACTCCGGCCTTTTTGGAACTTATGCTGGAACAGATAAAAATCGAGCAGCAGAATGTATTGATATCATTCTTAAAGAATTTGATAAGCTTAAAAAGAGAAGAATTTCATCTTTGAATCTCAAACAAATCAAGGATCAATTTAAAGGTCAATTTGCTCTTGGGATGGAGTCATCATCAGCCAGGATGAATCGTACTGCCAGAATGGAACTATATCTGGGAATATTCAAAACATTCGATCAGACTATCAGGGATATTGAAAAAGTAACTTCTTCGGAAGTTCTTGAATATGCCAATTTAACCCTGAACCGGAATAAAATGGCTCTGGCTGTTTTGGGACCGGCCAATAAGTCTGATATCAAAAAAGTATTGTAAGTTCATTTTTTATATTTCTCCAATACTTAGATCATTAATAACAAATTGTTGCCAAATACTCTATTTTGTACTACTTTTTCCGACAATCGGAAACAGGAAAAAAGGATATTATCATGGCTGCCATAGACGAAACCAATAGAAAATACAATTTCAAAGAAATTGAATCCAAATGGCAAAAGATTTGGAATGATACAAAACTATACAAAACCCAGGAACTTACTAAAAGTAAAAAGAAATGGTACCAGTTGGAAATGTTTGCCTATCCTTCGGGAGATATTCATATGGGGCATTTCCGAAATTATATTATCGGTGATGCTGTTGCCCGCCAGAAAATGATGCAGGGATACAGTGTTCTGCATCCATTCGGGTGGGACGCTTTTGGGTTACCAGCTGAAAGAGCGGCGATTAAAAGAAATATCCATCCTGATGACTGGACCAAATCCAATATAAAAGTCTCCCGTTCTACGCTTCAAGAAGTTGGAATACTCTTTGACTGGGACAGAGAAATTGCCTCATGTAATCCTGATTACTACAAATGGACCCAGTGGCTGTTTATTCAATTATATAATAAGGGTCTGGCCTATAGGAAAAGGGGGTTTGTTAACTGGTGCCCGGAAGACAAAACCGTTCTAGCAAATGAACAGGTTGTCGATGGTAAATGCGAGCGATGTGGCACACCAGTCGAACAAAAAGATCAGATACAATGGTATTTTAAAATTACTGATTATGCTGATCGTCTGATTGATGACCTGGATACTTTACCCGGCTGGCCGGATAATCTCAAGACCATGCAGAAGGAATGGATCGGCCGTTCCCATGGGGCTGAGATAGATTTCACTATAGAAGATACCGGGGAGAAGCTCTCTATTTTTACTACTCGTCCTGACACTATTTATGGTGTCACTTTCATGGCTATCTCACCTGAAGCAGAGATTCTTGAAAAGCTTCATATAGAACCTGATTATAAAGAAAAAATCGAAACCTACAAAAAAAAAGCTCTTGCCAAGACGGATATTGAAAGAGCCGCTCTGAATGAAGAGAAGGATGGTGTCTTTACTGGTAAATATGCTATCAATCCTTATAACGGCGAAAAAGTACAATT
>JBDRQG010000286.1:0-3519 GCA_043826475.1 bacterium | reverse complement strand
AATCAAGGCAGATGAAACTCTAAAAGCCAAAAAGAAATTGTATGCCGGCCAATGCAACTGTCCCTACTGGCATGGGGTTTTTGGCGGCTTATACCTGCCGCATATCAGACAAGCAATTTATTCAAACCTTATTCAGGCTGATACGATGATTTCCGAGCTTGATGGTGGAAGAAAATACAGTATTACCACAACAGATTTTCTCGCCGATGGCCATGATGAAGTAGTTATCGAATCCGATAATTTTACCGCTGTCATTAAACCTGATCGGGGAGCCGGGTTAATTCATCTAGCCCTTAACAAGTACAACTTTGATCCGACCGATACTTTTACCCGCCGCAAAGAGGGTTATCATTTAAAATTAGATAGAGCGGTAACTAATGCTATCCATGATAAGACGGCTTCGATTCATGATGTTGTCCTTGCTAAAGAAGAAGGCTTAAAAAATCTTCTGATCGAGGACTGGTATCTGAAAAGATGCATGATAGATCATTTCTTTACCGATGATGTCGATTTTAATCGTTTTAAATCCTGCCAGTATGGCGAGGAAGGGGATTTTATAGTCGAGCCTTTTGAATATGAGATTTACGAAAATAATCATGTAGCCGAATTTACCCGACTCGGAAATCTCTGGCGCCACGATGGAGTTATTGCTCTTAAAGTAGTAAAAAGATATTCTATTGATGATAATTCAAATCAAATTCTGGTAAGCTACGAACTCTCCTGTCCCAATGGAGAAAGGCCGGTTGTCAATTTTGGAGTGGAAAATAATTTCAATTTCCAGGCTGGTCATGCCGAGGATAGATTTATTCTGATCGACAATAAGCGCCATAAGAACTGTTTTCTCGATTCGGAAGGGTCGTATTTCCAGGTCGGAAATATCAGCCTGATTGATGAATACCGCCAGGTGGGGATAGCCCTTTCAGCTGACCAACCCTCTGATATATGGCATCTCCCTATTTATACCGTCTCCTTATCCGAAGGTGGGTTTGAAAAGGTTTATCAGGGGACAACTCTGGTAAATAAATTCCGATTGGAATTGTCGGAATCACCGACTTTTATAAACCTTCGCCTTCATGCCGGAGCTGTAAATCAGATTCCGGGAGGGATAAAAACATCAACAGCGGTCAAAAGTTAAGATTGTTTAATTGCCGGTTATCATTTAATAAAATTCTTTTGTCTTTAGCATCAAAACAAGCTATTATAAACAGATGCTGGATCAGATTATAAATATAGCTTGCAGCTCAAAACGATGCGTGGTTTTAACCGGGGCTGGAATATCAGCCGAATCAGGCGTGCCTACTTTTCGAGGCAAGGAGGGGCTCTGGGGGAAATTCAGACCCGAAGAACTGGCTACAATGGAAGCTTTTATGGCTAACCCCAAAATTGTCTGGGAATGGTATAACTGGCGCCGTCAGTTAATAAGTGAAGTCAAACCGAACCCGGGGCATTATGCTATTGCTGAAATGGAAAAAATGTTTGACCATTTTACCCTCATTACTCAAAATGTTGATGATCTCCACCGAATCGCAGGTTCAAACAGCATTCTCGAACTGCACGGCAATATAAGCAAAAACAAATGTCTGCAATGTTCAGAGCCTTTTCCCGATGATCTTAAAATCAGTCCCGAAGAGATCCCTGCCTGTCCTAAATGCGGAGGGCCGATCCGACCCGATGTTGTCTGGTTTGGGGAGATGCTCGATGCTAAAATAATTCAAAAGGCTTTTGATGAATCATCAAAAGCGGACCTCTTTTTATCTATTGGCACTTCGGCTGTTGTCCAGCCGGCAGCCTCTCTGCCGATAGAAGCCAAGAGATCTCAGGCGACTCTGGTTGAAGTTAACGTTAACAGTACTCCTATGACATCAATAGTCGATTTTTTTGTTGCAGAACCATCCGGTGAATTTTTACCAAAATTGGTTGAAGGTATTAAAAGCAAGAATAATGCAGCGAGATGAAACAAATCCATGAACCCCATGTATAAAAAGCAGGTAGTCTGCATGACTCAGTTTATGAAACTTATGAAAAAACAATCTATTTTCATCTTCGCAATGGTTCTTCTGACTTCAAGCGGTTGTGTCTATTACAACACTTTTTATAATGCCAGGCAGGCTTTTAATGAAGCGGAAAAAACCAGGAAATCGAGCGGGTATGACCAGCAAAAAATTAATCAGAGTCAATATAAAATAGCTATAGAGAAGTCTTTAAAAGTAGTTGAAAACTATCCCAACTCGAAATATTACGACGATGCCCTATATGTCCTCGGTGTTTCATACTATTACACTAATCAGTATAGCAAAGCTGAAAGAAGATTCAGAGAGATTATTGCCAATTACGAAAATTCAAAATACATCAATGATGCTTATTTATATAGAGCTAAATCAAAATTGGAATTAGGGGAAACCGAAGAGGCTATGGAGGCTTTTGAAGATCTCTTAAATGAGGATCTTAGCCGTGAATTTAAAGCAGAAGCGGCTATGGGGTTAGCTATGTATAACTTCCAAAACCGCCGTTATGATGATTCCAAACGTTATTTTCTGGCCATCAGGGATACTCTCGGTTCGGGCTCTGAGAAAAAAGTAGCCCAACAGTATATTGCCGATGGTTATTTCGAACAGTTCCGGTTTGAAGACGCCAGGGGAGCTTATCTTCAGATTCTTGGTATGGAGCCGGATTTAAATGAACGCTATCATGCTTTGGTAAGAGCATCAGCCTGCTCCTATCGTCTTATGAAAATTGAAGAGGGGCTTGATTATATAAATACTCTGATGGAAGATGAGAGATACTTTGACTCTCTTTATGTTCTCATGATGAATTTAGCCGAAGGTTATGAATACGAAGCTGATGTAGAGCAATCTGAAGCGATATATCAAAAAGTAGCTAATGAAGCCAAGCAAAATCTATTATCCCAGACAGCAAATTATCGGTTGGGATTAATTTATCAATATGACTTTGATGACTTAACTAAAGCTAAAGAATATTATGATGCTGCTGCTCTTAAAGGAAAATCAACGGAAAATGGCCAACTGGCAATTCAAAAATCCTCAGATATAGGAAAGCTCGATGAATTCGTAAGAACAATTACAATTGATTCCACAACGACCATGGAGATGATCGATGAAGCGGCCTACATCCAGTACCAATTAGCTGAACTTCTCTGGTTTAAATTGAATAAACCAGATACGGCCATATTGGAGATGCAGTATGTGGTTGATTCTTTCCCTATGTCTTATGATGCCCCTAAAGCCATGATTGCCTTATCTCAAATGGTTCTTGACTATGAAAGTGATACAGCAAAATCAGATTCAATTATTCATGCCATGTTATCAAATTACCCCCATTCGGATTATGTCCCCGAAGCTCTGGAATATTTAGGATTACTTGGTACCGAAGCTGATACCGGTTATGCCGGTGCCTATCTTAAAAAAGCCGAAGAATATCTGGTTGATGAACAGAATATTGATTCCGCCCGTTATTATTATCAGATTATTGTAAATCGTTTTACGGAATCAGAATATTATC
>JBDRQG010000285.1:0-9484 GCA_043826475.1 bacterium | reverse complement strand
CAAAATCCATGTGTAGACCAAAATCAGCCAGAAGTCCATTACCGTTAATACTCGATTCGGTTGTTTTGAATCGTAGCAAATGATCATCAAAATCGGAAATAATAGCTCGGGTATATGCAATTCGTGAATTGAAATTCAATTTTTGATTGAGGAAATAATTAAATCTGAAACCGACATTGGGGAGTTTGTAAGTAATTTCATAATACAGCCCGTTTGTATCAGGAATTTCAAATTCATATTTTATCCCATCTAAATCAATTTGCCAGCCCTTGAGACCATAAATATCCTGCTCGATTTTTTGATATTTATATCCACCTGAAATAGAAAGACTTCCCTTTTTCCCGATCAAAACCGTTTTGTCGAATTCTACTAATAGTATATTGTTTTTACCTTTAGCATTTGATTCAGTATATGATATTTTTTCATAGATTCTACTGGGATAATTTGTCCAGTCATGATCATACATTATTCCTGAAGGGTCATTTGCCTGAGTATAAAAGCCGACTGTAAAGGCCCACTCTTGTGGTGTTCCTGGAGAAATTATATATTCTATTTCACATCCAAACATTGTTTGATCAAGAGGAAATTCAAGTTGGCTCTTAAAAAAGTAAGTGAAACCACCATCAGGATATTTCAAATCCATAATGTATTCTGTTTTGCCGGAATTCAATCCGAAGTATGGCTTAAAATTCAGTGCGTATGATTTTGTCTGCGCCGAGGTAATAGTACATAGTACCAGTATAAGAATTATTGATATTATTATAATATGTCGAGTGTTTTTCATTGAGATCTCCTGCTATTATGTTTTTCAGGAAATAATAGGATTGCGGGGCTTTTGTAAAGTCATATTATAAGAATGGTTCCAGTGGGGAGATGAGGACGGTTGTGGCAGGTCTTGCTAATCTGCTATAGCAGATTTGTGTGGCCTGCCACCATTGCTCAACAAGGAGTTAAGTGTCGGGTCACACACACGCTTTTAGCGTGTCCAAGACCCAACACAACATAATAAGGGTTTTTCAACACTCCCAATTCACGGGAATGACAAGAGTAATAAATCCTTGACTTACCATACTAATTTTAACGAACTTTAGGCATGAAAGAATCCCTGCATTATAACATCCGCGATATTCTGGCTGTCCCGCATCGTGCCCTCTCGGCTAAACGGATTATATCCATGACATTCTTTCTTTGTATCGGAACGTTATTATATTCTATGCTTACATATAGTGCTTTAGCAGTCGATGGTGAATCCCTTAAAACCTACTGGGCAGTCTTTGGCCTGCTGCCGTTTGCATTATTCAAGATGGGTAATTTCTTCGCAAGTGTGCTGTATGTTATCGGGATATTTTTGTTTTTGTTATCTTTGATGCTTGGCTTCTTTGCTGTCTCAGCTATTGAAATCGAACAGGTCAGAGGGAACCGCTTCTTCAGTCTTGGTCAGGCAATCAAATTCAGCTTCCAAAGATTGGGGCAGTTGTTCATTTCAGAATTTGCAATCGTCTTGTTTATAATTCTGATTATAATTTTATATACCATATTAGGCTTGATCACCCGCATTCCGTTTATAGGGGAGTGGCTCTACACTTTGACATTTATTATCCCCGGATTTATAATCGCCCTGTTTACGGTTTTTATCATTTTGGTATTAACAATTTCGATAATGTTGTTACCGGCAGTGGCGGCGGCAGAGAAAAAGAAAGAATCGTTCAACACGATTATAATGACCTTCTCGACCATTGTCCGACAACCATCACGATGGTTAACCTACACTTTATATTCTGTGGTAACCGCAAAAATTGCCAGCTATGTTTATGCCTACTTTTGTTATCGCGCCATTCAGTTTTCAACCTGGTCAGCTACCTTGACAGCCGATGATAAGCCAGTAAACTTGATAAAAGCCGGCCTTTCTCATTTGCCGGTAAAATCGGATTTGGTAAAAGAGACGCTGAGTGTCTTTCCGGGAGTGAAGTGGGGGGTATTAGTAAGTAAATGGGCCTATTCCAATAATGATGATCTCTCTGGATACCTCATGGCTGGAATGTTATTCCTGATTTTTGCCAGCGTTATCGGTTATGCTTTTGCCATAATTGCCACCGGACAAGCACGAGCCTTTACCGTTATACGCTACCTCAAAGATGATTACAAAATTTCAAGCGAACCCCCCTTGTTTGAAGATAATGGGGATGAGCATAGCCCTGCTAATTAGACTGATATAGATTTATTCTTATGAAACAAATCCACACAATCAAATCGATGCAAAGGGTTGTTAGAGAGTTAACGGCAAAAAAAAAGAGGCTGAGCCTCGTGCCGACAATGGGCTATCTTCATGATGGCCACCTTTCTCTGATAAAAAGGGCTAAAAAAAATTCTGATGTAGTTATTGTTTCAATTTTTGTCAACCCGACCCAGTTTGCTCCTAATGAGGATCTCAAAAAATATCCCCGTGATATGAAAGGGGATTTGCTTAAAATAAAAAAAGCGGGGGGAGATATTGTTTTTACCCCTGATGCCGGTGAAATTTATCCAGAAGATTTCCAGACTTATGTTACAGTCGAGAATTTAACCAAAATTCTCGAAGGGAAATCCCGTCCGGGTCATTTCAGAGGGGTTACAACAATTGTCAGCAAGTTGTTTAATATTTGCCGCCCCGATGTGGTCGTGTTCGGCATGAAAGATTACCAACAGGCGATAGTATTGAAACAGATGACCAATGATCTCGGTTACCCAATAAAATTTATCATAGCTCCCACAGTTCGTGAGCGTGATGGCCTGGCGATGTCATCCCGCAATTCATATTTCACCCCTGAGCAGCACCAGGAAGCAATTTGTTTGTACTATGCTCTTCAAACAGCAAAAAACATGGTTAAAGCTGGAAAGCGTAGAACAGATGTTATTGAAAAAGAAATGAAAGCGGTAATTAAAGCAACCTGCCCGTCGGCTAAAATTGAATATATTGCCTTTACCGATTTTGTAACTCTGTCATCTGTGAAAATGATAAAAAAGAATACCATCTGCTCTTTAGTGGTCAAAGTCCACAAGGTCAGGTTAATAGACAACACAAAGCTTGCCTGACATTTCTGGAATTCCCGATTATTTACCTTTTAAAAAATCTTGACCTCACGTTTTACTGATATAGATTACAAATAGCTGAAAGTGGATAAAATTGTTATAAATAGACAGGTATAAATAAATGAAAGAACGCAGAAATATTGGATTAGAGTCTCCAGGAGTTTGTGTTGCCGTGGTGCATAAGGATCTCGATGGCTGGAAGTTTCTGGTCCTCCAAAGATCCCCTAATGAATCTTATGGCGGGTTTTGGGGATTTGTTACCGGGAGTAAAAAAGGGGATGAAACGGTGGCCCAGTCGGTTTACCGTGAAATGGTCGAGGAGACTGGAAATCCTCCTGTAAGTATGTGGGCGACGGAATATATTATCCAGTTCTATGAACCGGAAAATGATAAAATATGGATATTGCCTCTAATAGTAGCGATTCTCGATGATGGGACCAAAATAACACTTTCTGATGAAAATGTTGAATATCGCTGGCTGTTTCCCAATAAGGCCAAAAGGCTTCTTAGCTGGAAAAATCTGATCCGGGCGGTAGATGATATCAGTGATGAATTATCAATTTTTCCAGCCAGAAACTGGATCGAAATAAAACCCTGATTAGAAGTAACTCTATTTTCTTAATAATTTTTCTACGTAAAGGGCAGCTATGTGTCACCCGGTCAATGAGGCTGTGTAATTATCAGAATTATTACAGGAACCGGCTGAATATCCTGAAGTTATAAGAGTACGAATTATTGTGAAAGATCTTGACGAATATGCAGTTTTAAGTATATTTCGCCGGGTCGAAACAAAAACAGGATTATGATATGTTGATAACAGTTTGCAAATCGAAAATTCATCGGGCAACAGTCAAATTTGCCAATCTTGACTATGTCGGATCAATTACGATTGATTCCAACCTGATGAAGGCGGCTGATCTTATCCCTTATGAAAAGGTGCAGGTCGCCAATATATCCAATGGGGAACGGTTTGAAACATATGTAATCGAAGGGGAAGCCGGAAGCGGGAGTATAGGGCTCAATGGAGCGGCGGCCCATAAAGGTTCGGTGGGGGATCTGGTTATTATTATTGCTTACGGCCTTATGGATAAAAAAGAAGCGGCCAATTTTAAACCGGCTATTGTTCATGTTGATAGCGACAACAAAGCTGTTTCATAATAGTCAGGGCTTGTCGAGTATTCAATTTCAAACTGGAGCGCTAAATGTCTGATAGTAAAGCTGTTATAATTCTTGCCGCCGGGAAGGGGAAAAGGATGAAATCCGAAATCCCAAAAGTACTGCATGAAGTCAACGGCAAGCCAATTATAAAAATTCTTTTAGATACATTAGTTACTTTAGATTTTTCAAAGATAATAGTAGTGGTTGGATTTAAAGGAGAGATGGTCGTAAAGGCTCTCGAAGGCTACCCGATTGAGATTGTCTGGCAGAAAGAACAATTGGGAACAGGACATGCGGTTCAGATGACAGCTGAAATTATGAAAGATTTTGATGGGACCACTCTGATTGCTTTGGGGGATGTTCCTTATCTTTCCGTCGATTCAATTAATTCATTATATGAAACATATAATCAGACAGCTTCCTCGGCGACCTGTCTATCAGCCATATTTGAGGATCCGGAGGGTTATGGCCGGATAATCAGGGATGGAAAGACAAATGTCTTAAAAGAAATTGTTGAGCACAAAGATGCTTCCGAAGAAGTATTAAAAATCAATGAAATCAACAGTGGGACTTTTTGCTTTGATAATAAAGAGCTCTTTTCAGCTCTCAAGGGAATCAAAGATAACAATGCCCAGAGAGAGCTATATATAACTGACACTATTAAGATAATGCATGACAAGGGCTTAAAGGTTACGGTAGCTGTTGCTAAAAACCCCGATGAAGTAATTGGGGTTAATTCTACCAAAGAATTAAATGAGCTTTCGGATAAATTTTCCCATTGAAAATATTCTTTTATTGATCAAAAACAGACTTTATGCGTTATAAGTATATAGAATGGTTAGTAATGTTTCGATAAAATTAGTGAAGGATTATTATTGACCTTTATTATTAACTGATATACATTTAACAAAATATAGTTTGAGAGTTTATATGCGAATTTCAATTTTTATTATTATTTTATTATGTGCAGCGTCTGCTTTTCCTCAGTTTGTCGATAAGCTTGATCTGGAAAGATCAACCCAGGCAAACAGCCTCGGAGTGATGCCGGTAGCACGACCATTCTCTCTTATTGATTTGTCACGGGTACGTTTTTCCAATAGTTATTCTATTTCCTACTTTTCGGGTTATCAAAGTGGGTCGGTCGGATTATGGAACACCAACATGTTTTATGATTTTTCCTCAAAGCTTTCATTGAACTTAAATCTTGGTGTTATGCACAACACTGGCGCAATCTGGGGTGACGGGAAAAACGATGCCGCTTTTCTGCCGGGATTTCTTCTTGATTACCACCCCTCTGAAAAATTCAGACTCTCAATTGGAATGCAAACTTATAGCGGAGGATTTTATCCCCTGAAATATTAACTCTCCATCCGTCTCGGCCCCTTCGGTCATAGCTGTCAGGAAATTGTATTTTCCGTTCAGCATCTTCGACCCGCCGAATAACCCTGCTGCATCTTCGATATTTATCCCGAAGGCTACAAGACAAAATATCCTGCTCCATGAATAAAAAAATAATTAAGCAAATTTTAGCCGGATTACTATTAGCAACTCTTATTGTAGTTATTGTTTATACTACCTTCATTACAACCAAAGTTGTCAGTGGTGTTTCGGTAATGGTCGATACTCCGCAGCATATGATGCAGCTGCAAATATTGGATGCCAGCGGCGGTAAAGTTAAAAATATTACAGCTACTGTAAAAAAACAGGCTGGAGATGATTTATTGGTGCAGGTTATAGGAGAAGATAAATTTGAATTACAGGATCTTCCGCACTCTATGATAATTTCGCATGAAAAAGAAGATACGGCCGCAAAACTTTTAGCAAGTAAATTGGGCATAGACGACTCACAAATTTTATACAAACCGATTAGTCACAATATAAAACAAGCTACCGCCACATTGGTAGTTGCCCTGGATTTTGATACGCTGATATCGTTGGTAAACCATAATATGGAGAATTAAAAAAACTTGGAAAATATTTCACCTTCTGAACTGGCTCATCAGGCAGCCAAGCACGCTCTCTCCAAAAAGGGCTATAACATAAAAATCCTCAATCTTAAGGATATCTCTTCAGTTTGCGACTATTTTGTAATAATATCCGGTGCAGCCGACATGCAGGTAAGAGCAATTGCCAATGCGATTGAAGACGAACTTCGTGAATCAGGAATCAAGCCGTATCATATTGAAGGACAGACCGAAGGGAGCTGGATTTTAATTGATTATATTGATGTGGTTGTCCATGTCTTTTATGAGCCGACCCGTGAGTTTTACTCTTTGGAAAAATTATGGGGAGACGCACCGATAGAGGAAGTGGTTGAAGATTAATTTTGAATATTAATAATATTTATAAAACAGTGGTGAGGAAATGGAAGTTAAAGATTTAAAAGCCAAAACAATTGCCGATCTTTTAAAGATCGCTGAAGAGCTTGACATTCCCGGCGTCTCCGGACTCCGTAAATCGGAATTGATTTACAAAATCATGGAGGCTACCTCTGCCGAGGACGGTATTATTTTAGCCGAAGGGGTTCTGGAAATTTTGGATGAGGGCTATGGTTTTCTCCGATCACCGGGATATAATTATCTCCCTGGACAGGATGATATATATGTTTCTCCATCCCAGATTAAAAGATTTGATTTGCGGACCGGGGATATTGTGGCCGGGCAGGTACGCCCCCCCAAAGATAACGAGCGTTATTTTGCCCTTTTAAAAGTTGAGACAGTCAATTTTGAGAATCCCGAAGCAGCCAAGCATAAAACTTTATTTGATAATCTTACACCCCTTTATCCCAATACCCCATTCAAACTTGAACTTGGCCCCGAAGAATTGACGACTCGTATCATCGATCTCATGTGTCCAATCGGCATGGGACAGCGCGCTCTGATTACCTCGCCTCCTAAAGCCGGTAAAACGATGATTCTACAAAAAATTGCTCAGGCGATTACAGCCAATCATCCTGATGTTTCACTCATCGTCTTATTGATCGATGAACGTCCCGAGGAAGTAACTGATATGAAAAGATCAGTTAAAGGTGAAGTAGTATCATCTACTTTTGATGAACCGGCAGATCGTCACGTTCAGGTAGCTCACATGGTTTTGGAAAAAGCCAAGCGTCTGACGGAATACGGCCACGATGTGGTTATCCTGCTGGATTCGATCACGCGTCTGGCCAGAGCGCATAATGCGGTTGTCCCGCATTCCGGAAAAATTCTCTCCGGTGGTGTTGACTCTAACGCCCTGCACAAACCGAAAAGATTCTTTGGTGCTGCCCGTAATGTCGAAGAAGGCGGATCACTATCTATTATCGCCACGGCCTTGATAGAGACCGGATCGAGAATGGATGAAGTCATTTTTGAAGAGTTCAAAGGAACCGTTAATATGGAAATGGTGCTGGATCGAAGACTCTCCGACCGTCGTATCTTCCCGGCTATGGATATCAATCGTTCATCAACGCGTAAGGAAGAATTGCTTCAGGGGCCGGATATCTTAAGCAAGATATGGATACTTCGTAAATTCTTAGCCGAGATGAATCCGATTGAAGCGATGGAATTTTTGATTGATCGTCTGAACAAGACCAAAAGCAACACCCGTTTCCTTGCTTCAATGAAAGACTGATTAGGTCATTATTATTTTTACATATCAAAACCGGTGAATAAAATCGCCGGTTTTTATTTTTATTCCACGCACTGTCACGTTCTGACAGTGAAATTGATAAAAAGTGGGCTTTTTTGATCATAGAACAGCACTTTATTCTTGACAAAAAAGACTAAAGCTTCTATAATTTTATTAACGGGTTACTTAAGAAAGGGATCACTCCGTTGGCAGAAAGATCAGACTTAAATTAAATTTTGTATTTAAAGATCATTCCCCTCTTGAGCAGAATAAGCACTAAACCCGTCATTAAAATATTGATCGAGCATCTTGGATAGACAATAAATAATGTAGGTCGAAACCCCTGCGGTTTCGACAATTGATTAAGAGTAGGTCAGAGGCCTGTCCTCCTGACATAAAAAATATAGATGGAATATAAATTGTAATGAGAATTTTAAAGAATAGAGGTGACATGATGCGAAAACTAATCATCACAATTGTGCTGACCGCATTCATAGTAACACTCTCCTCACCGATATTAAATGCAGCTCAATGGGACGCCGCCACCGGACCCAAATGGCCGGAACGAGCATATAATGAAATACCTGCATACAGCGGGGACGATAGTGGCTGGAATGATGCGGATGAAAGTGGTGGAGAAACCTCTGATTCAATTGATATTTCTGATTATTTTTTAATTAAATTATTCATATTTTGGATAATACCTGACCAAATAGGGTTTGAGGAAGATATAACAGCAGGTAGCTATGCGGAGAGTTCTGGAGGAGACATTAACAGCAGTCGAAACACTGCTGGGCAATAAAGAGTATCAGAAAGCTCTGGATGAATTAGAAAAACTGAATCAATACCAGTTAGATTCAGAAGATTTAGGATACTACTGTATTTTGTTGTCTGATGCCAATATCAATTTGGGAATATATGATACTGTTCTAATTGATAAGGCTATTGATATATTTAAATACAGTTCAGATACAGAAAAATTTGCCAGGGCTAAAAGTCTTAAGGGGTATTTACTTTCCTTAAAAGGTTGTTTTGCCGATGCATCAGAAATTCTTAATGAAGCTTATGTGAATTTTAAAAGATGTGATAAAATTCGTGATTCAGCAAAAACTTTAAATCGACTTGCTTATTGTTCGTTTAAATTAGGTAATATTAATTCAGCCATATTTCATCTACAGAAAGTTATTGAAATTTATATCAATCTTGGAGACAAAGTAAATGAAATTAAAATGGCACATAATTTAGCTCATCTTTTTTATTCTATTGGTAGCTTAAATAAATCAAATGATATTTATAAAAATTATAATTCTGTTATTTGTAAATTAGCAGATAAATCAAAAATTAATTATTATTACAATTCAGCAATAACTGTGGCATCCTTAAATAACAATATTACTGCTAAAAAAACAATTTCAAAAGCAAAACCATTTATAGATAAATTTCCCCGTGAAAAAGCAATCTATTTTGAAAACCTCGGTCTGATCAATATCCTCTCCAGCGATTACAAAGAGGCAGAAAAGGCTCTCCATGAAGGCTTGAAAATATCTCTTGAGATAGCCCCCAAATCGGCTCTTATCTCACAGATCAAACGTCTCTTCGGAGATCTCTACATAGCCACAGGAAAATACGAACTGGCTGAAAAATATAC
>JBDRQG010000284.1:0-2049 GCA_043826475.1 bacterium | reverse complement strand
ATAATTGCCACTTAATACTGTTCCGACGGCGGATATTCCTTCATGAGCTGCGGAAGGACCGGCAGTCGGTTGCCCGATCTCCCATACCCCATTATCACTATGCCAATCGCCCCAGCCCGTCTCAAAATTCTCTGGATTATTGAAAACAGGAGTACCATGCCAGATTTCAACCTCATCAATAAACCAGCCATGAGATTCATCCGGGTTATAGTAATCGGTGTTGCTGGCTGTATGATAAAAAGCTAAACGCACCGTTTGACCGGCATAAAATGTCAAATCTACTGCTTCTCTGGACCAATTACTGTATGAACTTGCCGTTGCTCTGGTTGCCAAATTGGTCCAACTACTCCATTCTGCCCCGTCCCATGTAGAGACTTGCACATAGCCGTTATCACCGCTGGAATACGAGTACCATGTCCAAAATCGCAGCTCAACTCGCTCATCTTCTGTTGCTGTAGGAAGGGTTTGCTCAGGACTTATCAACCGGCTGTCTGTATTAGCATGATAACTGCCACTTAATACTGTTCCGACGGCGGATATTCCTTCATGAGCTGCGGAAGGACCGGCGGTCGGTTGCCCGATCTCCCATACCCCATTATCAATATCCCAACATCCTCCACTCGACTCAAATGTTTCGATAAACAAAGACCCAGTAGCGTTAGAATTGCTAACGGTCAAAAGAAAGCACTCTGAGCTTGTTGTTAGACCGTCGGAGGCCGTGAAGCTAATCGGAAAAATTCCAGAGGAGTTTTCATCAGTCGAAATTTCAAGGACTCCTGTGCCATCACCATAATCTGAAAAAACACCAAAAGAAGGTTGGCCGGCTATTGAAAGAGTTAGCGAGTCATTATCTGGATCCATTGCAGAGAATAGGATAGAAAGAGTTTCAGTCGTTCCCATTATCACATCTTCAATAGGGGTAATAACAGGAGGACGATTAATATCGTGAACCGTAAGGATAAATTGATCAGAATCAACAAATTCCCCCACAGCCGCTGTAACGCTTATTGAGTAATCACCATCATCTCCATAGATAGGAGAAAATTCAATACTGCCGGTTCCATCTCCGTTGTCAATGAAAGCTCCAAATCCCGGCAAACTCTCAACAGAAAGCACTGGGGAAGGTCCCTCTGATTCAAGATTTACTGCCGAGATGGGAACGGTTAAAATTGCCCCTTCATCCATTGACTGGTCTTCAATTGGTGTAAGCGAAATACCGATATTAGAATTAATATCTAAAAGAATCCCATCAATAAACATGGGGTCAGAGCTGGTCAGGTCATTAAAATAAAAAGCGATAAAGGAAACAGAAGAATTTATCTGCCATTCCTTAAGAACCCATCCAGGTTGAACAGGGTCGCTATTCCCACGTACAGACAAAAGAGGACCATCAGCTTGAACACCATCAACTTTGAGGTATCCTTTCCCTCCCCAATTCCCAAGCTCATAAAGCCAGGCCGATACACTCTCGATATAAACAGGTGATATAAAATTCCTGGTTAGGCTGGCTGAATAACTGTCAAAACAACTTGCCCCACATGTTGAAGGACCAACTTTGAACGACTGGAGGCCATCGTATGCAATCTCCGTTGATATATTCCCTGGAACATTTCCAACAGAGGAGACGACCCATTCTTCAAGCCCTGTTTCGAAATCTGTTGTTTCTGCATATCCTTTTTGAGTGAAACCCAAAAGGATAAGAAGAAAAAGACAAACAATTCTGCTAAAACATCGAAAAAGTATGACTGATGGCATGTCATCATCCTTTAAATGAATGCGTAGTGGTTGGAGAAACGGTCTGAAATCAACTTTATATATGTTTCAACGTAGCCAATGCCTCCCGTGCCTGTGAGGAAAAAATTTCATTTTATGCATGTTTTTAAATAGAAATTTGACAAAAGAAGCCAAGCTACCATCATCAGGCAACCCGGCTATCTCTAGTAAAATCCGTGGTTTCCCCGCACGTGTATTTTTGCTATTCTGACCTTTTACAGCTAAACCACCACAAAAAAAGAACCGTTTATTCCGCCTTGATTAATCACGTAATCA
>JBDRQG010000283.1:0-2141 GCA_043826475.1 bacterium | reverse complement strand
AGCGTTGCCTATATTGATTTCATAGAGAGGAGTAGTGCCGTCATCGCGGAGATATTCTTTCACAATGTTCATTAACATTCGGAACTGTATCGCATTTTGAGTGGAAAGGAGCATCGAAATTTTAAAACTGACCGCCGGGATTTTTCTTCCCCAGTAGCAGGCGGCAACAATGGTTGACCAGCTTGGGTTAAGGAAGAAATTGGCACCGGTCTCCATTGAGGCTCTCAAAATCCCATCAAGGTAAACCAGATGATTGTTATCTCCGATTTCGACTCCCCCAAGGTTGCCGAAAGCCGTTCCCATATTTTTGAGAATTAATTGGCTTATGCCGCCCCCCAGATCATGGCGGTCGAATTTTTCGCCGGTGATTTTTTCAATTTTGGCAAAACGTTCTTCAGGAAGTGGGGTGGAGACAAGATTGGTAGAACAGAATTTACTCGCTCTGATCAGATTTTCCGACATTGCCAGAGTTGTAAGCAAATCACCGCTGTAAACATAATGATCGGTCAGAGCGACAACCGAAATCATTTCAGTCGGAAAGAGGACCTCGCCCTTTTCAGCCACCCGCCTCATACAATCAGCAGTGACATAGGCTCCCTGAAAACCGGAGACCTGAGTGGTGCAAACACCCGGCTTGGTAACTTTGATATTTTCTTTGGTGATAAAATCTTCTACTTTGGGGAAATCCTTGATATATCCTTCGGCTTTTTCCAGAAGTCCTCCAAAACCTTTAGCTCCGGCTATCTTCTTTCTGGTTTCGTAATTCTGCATGGCGATGATTTTATCATTGATTGCTTTGGCACCGCCATAGGCCTCAATCAAGTTGTCGATTGCTTTGAGATCCTTGTCGCTTAATAGTTTAAAATGCATATCTCGCTCCCTGCCACTTTTTGGCAAATTTCTTATCATTTTATGAACAAAGGTAAGATAATCTTATCCAAATTTCAACAACCGAAAAGAGATTTATTGATTAATTTTATCATAGATTTAGTTACAATAAATTGGCAAACCCGGACTCCTTAAAGATTTGAAAAAATAAACCCACCATAAATGACCGTCCACCAGGAATTAAGTATTTGATATTTCTTTAATAAAACAGACAAGGCCTGTTGACTTTAAACACAAGTTACTTTAATTACCGTGTTAACTAAATTGAAAACCTGATGTTAAAGGGACAAGTGTCTTCATGTCCAATGAAATTATAAAAACAGCATTTCATGATTATCATGTCGAAGCCGGCGGCAAAATGGTGGATTTCGCCGGGTTCAGAATGCCGGTTCAATATGCCGGAATTACCGCCGAACATCTCGCTGTCCGCAACAGGGTCGGCTTGTTTGACCTGTCACATATGGGTGAATTTGAAGTTAAAGGAAGCCGCAGACTCGAATTTTTGCAAAAGGTAACAACCAATGATGTTTCGATTCTAAAAGACGGTGAGATTCAGTACAATTGCATGACTCTCCCGACCGGTGGAATTGTCGATGACCTTCTGGTTTATAAAATGCCCGAAAGCTTTATGCTGGTGGTTAACGCCTCCAATATCGAAAAAGATTTTGACTGGCTTCGTTCTAATCTGATAAGTGATGCCGAGATTGTAGATAATTCCGATCTAACCGCATTACTGGCTATTCAGGGGCCAGATGCCCAGAAAGTAATGGAACAACTAACGGATTACAATCTGGAGAAGATGAAATATTACACCTGGGCAAGAGCCAAAGTCGTTGGTGAAGAGATGCTCTTTTCCCGCACCGGGTATACCGGCGAGGATGGGTTTGAAATTTATCTTGATCCCAAGTTAGCCGATAAATTATGGCCAGCTGTTATTTCCGCCGGTAAAAAGCATAATATGCAGTTAATCGGTCTTGGTGCCCGCGATACCCTTCGGCTGGAAATGAAAATGGCTCTTTATGGTAACGATATCGATGAGACCACGACGCCTATCGAAGCCGGGTTGTCATGGATCGTAAGTTTTGAAAAAGATTTTATCGGCAAAGATGTTCTCGCTCATCAAAAAGCGGAGAGACCTCAACGTCGTTTGGTCTGTCTTGAGATGGAGAGCCGCCAGGTTCCAAGGCATGGACATGATATTGTTGAGGGTGATGAGGTTATTGGCCATATTACATCAGGCAGCTTCTCTCCAA
>JBDRQG010000282.1:0-4131 GCA_043826475.1 bacterium | reverse complement strand
GGAGATATTTCGTGCTGTCTATAGAAAATGTCAGGGTGTTCGGAGGGCCGGGTCAGCCGCATTGGATGTGTGTTATGTTGCGGCCGGTCGGTTTGATGGATTTTGGGAATTCGGACTGAATCCCTGGGATATATCTGCCGGTGCCCTGATTGTTCAGGAAGCCGGAGGACAAGTCGGGGATTATGACGGAATGAAATTCAGATCAGATAATGTGTCACAGATTATCGCGACGAATGGAAAAATACATGCAGAGTTATTGACAATTATTCAAAAAGCACTCGATAAATCAAAGGAATTATCATGAAAAAGATTATTTATGGAATTATTTTACTATTAGTAGTAATTCAGGTATCAAATGCTCAGATGGTTTTCGTTTATGAAGACAATGAAGATATTGTTGAGGTAGTTGGTAACTGGAAGACCGTCAATTACGATGATTGTCATGGCGGAAGTGCATTATACACACGTCAAGGTAACGGATCTGAATGGGTACAGTGGAATTTTATCGTAGATTACTCCGGCTTGTATCTGATAGAAACCTATGTCCGGGATTATAAGTATGGAAAGGATACCCGTTGGACGCTGAATACAATAAATGGGGATACGACTGTAATTGTCGATGAATATTACAATCCCGGTTGGCAGTTGCTGGGCACCTTCGAATTGACTGGAAACACCTCTATTCGAGTCTCAACATATTTTGAAAGCGATTCCGGAGATTATGTATACGCCGATGCCATAAAACTGACGTCTGCCATGCAACTTTATGTTATTTCGGGCTCGCTGGAATTGAATGGTCAAAATCAATTAGCTGAGGCGGCCATTACATTGGAAAAACACGGTGTTCAAGAACCAATAGTAAGCGAAATCTTTAACAAGTCCGATAGAAGTTTTTACTTTGATAATTTGACTCCCGGTTATTATAAATTGACCTGTTTTGCCTGGGGATATGATTCATTGCTTGTCGATTCATTGGAGATCAGCGAAAATGATATCAACAATCTTGATTTAGTATTAACACAATCGTTAGGTGAAACCTATTCTATTGGTGGCATCTTAACTTTTGATGATCAAAGTGATACAGCAACCTGCATTGTTGATCTCTTCAGCAGTCAAGCCGGGCTTTTTGTTTCATCGGATACAGTTGTGCATTCGGAATCATATTCTTTGTTGTCAATTCCCAATGGTGTCTACAGATTACAGTTTAAATCTGATGGTTATATCGATGATCTCAGTACTTATAATTTTTTAATGGTTGAAAATGCCGATGTATTGTTGGATACAATGCTTCTCTATGCTTATTTTAATTTTGCTTGGATTTCAGATTCCCATGTTGGTGCAGGATTTACCGAATCTGGACTTCAGACTGTTATCCAGAATATCAATCAATCCGACGAGAAACTCCGATTTGTTATTCATACCGGTGATTTGACTGAAAAGGGATTGAACACTGAAATAAATCAATATTTTTCTTATATGGGAGCCTGTAACGTGCCGGTATATAGTATCCCCGGAAACCATGATACAAAATGGACAGAATCGGGCATGGAAACATTTAAGAGCAGAAATAACGAAACGACTCATTTTGCATTTGATTATAATGGTTACCATTTCGTCGGTTTGAACTCTGGAATTGCCATGCGTGGTGGCGGTGGGTACATCGATCCCGCGGAATTAAGTTGGTTAAAAGAAAATCTTGACGGGATACCGGAATATACTCCTGTAATAGCATGTGTTCATCATCCGGCGGATGCAGGTGGCATTTATAATAATTGGAAATTGCTCGATTTGCTAAAAAACTATCATACTGTTTTTTTATTGGTCGGACACGGCCATAGCAACCGGTATTATGATTTTGAAAAATTACCGGGAGCTATGGGATTGGACACATACAGTGCCTCTTCCGGTTATAATGTTGTCAGAATTTCAAAGAAAGACATTACTGTGGCAACGCATTATACCGGAACCGGACTGGCGAATCCGTGGCTTACTACTCCCTATTTGACAGAAAAACAGCCTGAGATAACATTTACTGATTTAGTTGAGTTTGATAAGGTGACATCGTCTCGATCAGTGAATGTACATATATCTGAAACTGCTATTTCGGGACGTTATGAAATCAATAACGACACTAAAACAGGTGTATTAAATGGAAGTAATAACGATTGGTCACTTACTCTACCTTTCAGTGGCATGGCCAATGGTTACCATACTCTGACTGCCTGGCTGAAATGTGCAAATGGACAGGAATATTGCCGTACCATCGGTTATTATATTGAAAATGGCTATCCTTTCTGTCAATGGAAATATCATACGGATTCCGAAATCATTTCTTCCCCGGCATATGATGAGAAAAATGCCTATTTCGGGACGATTGATGGAAAGATATATGCACTATCAAAGGAGGATGGCAGTGAGGCCTGGCCACCAATTCAAACAGGTAAGACTATCTTTTCCTCACCTTATGTTTATGATGGAATTTTGTATATTGGTTCCTCGAATGGCCTTCTTTATGCTGTTTCAGCGGATAGTGGCAAGGTTTTATGGACTTACGATAATAGCGGAACGGCGATTTTGAGTGCGATTACCGGTGCCGACACATTGATTTATTTTGCTGCAAATTCCAAAATGATCGCTATTCATGCTAAAACCGGTAAAAATATCTGGAATTTTAATGCTGGTGGAACAATTGAATGCCGTCCCGCAATCCAAGGTGATCGAATCATTTTTGGTTCATGGGATACCAGACTATATTGTCTGAACCGTTTTAACGGATTACTAAACTGGAGATGGTATGAGCAGTCAAGTTTTTATTATGCTCCAGCAGCTTGCTGGCCAGTTGCCACAGCGAACAAGGTTTTTATTGCAGATCCGGCCCGCTATCTGACCGCAATCGACATAAATACAGGAGCCACTATCTGGAAAAGTAAAGCACCGGAAACGTGGGAATCAATTGGTATTTCTGAAAGAAAAGATCAAGTGTATGTCCGATCTCTGGATGGAAATTTATATGCATTTTCAACAATCTCAAACAGTCAACAACTTGAATGGAGTGCTGCTGTAGGGTACGGTTGGGATTCTACTCCATCCATGCCAATAGGAGTCAAAGGTGCTGTAATATCAGGCAGTAAGAATGGTTTTGTCGTTTCCGTGGCTCAGAGTAATGGGCAGATCGGCTGGAAATATTGGGTATCTCACAGTTATATAACAACTGTTACTCCAATCGATGGTGCAACCGTTCTGGCGGCTGCACTGGATGGAACAATTATGCTTATCAAGGCAGACCCTGCTTTGACCATCGATGATCAAAACTCAAACCAGATACCTTTTCAAACCCGACTCCTCCCTGCCTATCCGAATCCTTTTAATAACCAAACAACAATTCGCTACACAATAAAAAGTGGCCAGGATGTGACTATTCAGGTCTATAATCTATTGGGTAAAAAGGTAAACACATTTAGCATAAAACATGATAATTCCGGTGAATATAGCTGGCTCTGGAATGGAAAAGATATATATGGAAAAGAACTGTCTACAGGACTATATATAATCAGGATGAATTCAGATGGATATAACGGATCCCAAAAAGTGCTGTTTCTGAAATAATAAAAGGCGGTACGACTGAGCCATACCGCCTAGATAATGATGTGAATTCTAGTAATAAAAATTCAGTGATAAACCGATTCTGTTCCCGGTCAAATTGACCTTATCTAATTCTAAATCATCAGAAGTACTGAAATCTTTAAAACGATCTGTAACTTCATCAATATCCATAATTTGCATGTCCGAATTTTTTCGACTCCATTCCAATGACAATCCAAAATATCGAATGGGTCTAATTTCAAAACCTATACCGTAGGTAAATCCCCATGACTGATACATCGGCCCACCAAGTGATTTTTCATCATCATACAAGTTCAATATTAATAGACTATAACCAAATCCGACATCGAAATATGGATAAAATAAAGGGTATCGGATTGGTGCAATTCGCAAATTAAGCATAATCTGAGGACTCCAGGTTACAAGATTATATCCGCTGTTGTTACCTTTATTTATTTCCGAAAACCAGTCATCCAGATCGGCGCGGTACAAACCAAAGCCAAATTCAAAACCGATGTTATCCTCAAC
>JBDRQG010000281.1:0-4198 GCA_043826475.1 bacterium | reverse complement strand
GTTTTGCCGTGACGAGGAATTTATTACCACCTCTACATTAACGCCTAAAACTTCATGGCAACAAGCTGTTTTTGTACTTTCTCGCCCCATGGAATTTAAATCAGGAGCTAAACTAAAATTAAATGTTTCATATAGTTCAATAAATAAAGAATGGAACTTTGATGTAACGGGAGATTTTTGCTAAAGTTATAATAAACAGGCTTATCTCAGATTCCATGATAAAAAAACTTTACAAGTTGGATTTGACATATAATAGCTTTGCGAGTTGATAAAATAAAAATAACCACCCGTTTCTTAATACTAATAATAAGCAACGAGTGGTTATTTTTTTAATTATTTATTTTTTGTCTCTGTTATTTACCTGATGGTTTTAAATCCTTTGGTTCAATATTGACAGGGACCCTGTTTTCTATTGGGGGAAGTGACATCAAGTAGGCAAAAATGGCCGTTAAATCCTCATCGCTCATTCTGGCATAATTATACCAGGGCATTGGCGGAAGAACCGGACGACCAAAACCAAGATGTTTACCCGATCTGATTGTTTCGATGAAATTATCCACCTCCCAGGCACCCAGTCCGGTAGCTTCATCAGGCGTCAGGTTGGCGCTGTATGAAATCCCCCATGGCCCCGCCCAGGCGGTCATATGGGCATTGGTCGCAGCAATCCATCTGTCAGGTGAGAGAAAGCCGCTCGGGATATCATCGATTTTCTGGTCACTTGGATGACCCGACATCAAGCGGGTTGAATCCTCATGCATCTCCATACCTTTAAATACTTTTGGGGAATGACAATCACCACAGCCGCTAGAAACGGATAAATATTTGCCCCGTGCTATTAAACCGGACTGACTGTCCTCTTTACCTTGTGGTTTTACGGCGAAGATTGATAGACCTAAAAATAAAAGAACAATAGCCGATACCACTATTCTTCCCGAATAAAGCTTGAATAACATATAAGCCTTTCTTAAACACAAGACTAATTTGATGCACAATCTTTTTGTTTGTTAAGCGTCATTAATAGGTCTATATTGTCTATTTGTCAAGAAATTATTACGAAAAGATATCAGTCATGTTTGATATTTATGGTCGTATCGTGTAAACCCGATCCGGTTTCAATGCCTACTTCTTTTTAACCTTCAGGACACCAGCATCGCGCATCAAATGCTTCAAAAGAAGTACCTGTCCAAAGTGTCCAGCAAAATGCTCCAGAACATGATACAGGGTCCACATGCGGGAGATCTGCCGGTTGCCCAATTTGTATGTTTTTTCAAGGTCTCGATCGCGCCAGGTTTTCATTTCACGGTGAATCAAGTGCCTGACTTTGGTCATCACCTTCAGGTAGTTCTCAATATTATAACCCTTCAAATACTTTGGGTGTCGATCATTAGGCTTCATCGGGAGGCCGTCATCTTCAAACCCACAGACTTTGAGGATCATCTTTTTACCATCAGGCTCCCATAGTACTCCATTTGGAGCGAGGTTGATCCACCAATATTCCACCAGAGCCAGATGGGCAAGAAGCATTCCGATCGTATTCATCCCCGGCCGCTGTTGCCACTCCAATTGTTTGACAGTGAGACCCATCACATTGTTTTTGAGCCTTTTTAGCTGATCGTCCAACTGACTGGCGAAAAGACCGATTTTTAATTGTGTTCTTGGGTCATAACCGCGGGGAATCTTGATCTCATGTTTTTTCATAAATTTCCTCTAAATTAATGTACGTTCAGTTTATTGAATGCGTCATCACACCTTATAGTTAAGCATAGTAATCCCATATTATACGTATAAAGATTATTTGGTGCAATATTATCTACTATGTGGTTGGAAATAATTTATTAAGGATTAACTGAAATATGGATAAGCATTATGACTTGGAAATTATCTTCTTAACTATCTTCTGCTCATGGTTCAAAAGCCACTGCTTGCGCCAGACGCCGCCGCCATAGCCGCACAATGACCCATCAGCCCGAATCACTCTATGACAGGGGATGGCGATAGCGATACAATTTTTTCCGTTGGCTCTCCCTATCGCTCTGGCTCCACCCGGCTTGTTTAATCTCTCTGCCATATATGAATATGATCTCGTTTCCCCGGGCGGGATTTTTTGCAATAGTTTCCACACTGATTGTTCAAAGACAGAGCCGGTCAATACAATCGGAACCGTAAAACTGATTGACTTCCCATCGAAATAATTCTTTATCTCTTCAGTGATTTTATCAAGATGTAAATTATCTCCGGGTAAAATTGTAAACCCAGTTCGCTTCCTCAGAGTGATAATTTCATTTTCCAAACCCCTCCTGTCAACAAACTCCAGGAGGTATAGACCTTTTTTATTTGCTATTGCTACCATTGCCCCAAGTGGTGTATCAATCCATTTCGCAAAAAGACATTCTACGCCTTCCGATTTTACAGGGGGAACTCCAAAGAGATGTTTAAAAGCAGCCCAAAACCCGCTGGCGGAATCATAACCCTTATCAAGCTGAGCCCCAATCACACTCTTTCCCTTGCGAATTTCGTGCAATGCCTGCCCCATTCTTCGGGCACGATGATACGCTTGAAAAGTCATGCCGTAGTATTTTTGAAATTGACGGCGAGCTGTGGAGGGATCAATTCCCATTGCTTTTAACTCTGCTTCAGAGATTCTCTTATCAGGATATTTTTCAATCATATCACATAATTTAGTTACAAATTGTGGTGCATTTATCTCTTTATCAAGAGGATGGCATCGCTTGCAGGGTCGATAACCAGAATAGAGAGCATCATTAGAAGATGAAAAGAATTCTACGTTTTTTGCTTTAGGTTTTCTGGCCGGACAGGTTGGACGGCAGAATATACCGGTCGTTTTAACTCCGACGAAAAAAAGACCCTCAAAAGTCGAATCCTTTTCAATGAGAGCCTTATACATTGTTCTCTCTGGCGGCATCTTGTTCATATCTTCAATCCTTAAATATTTTATTATAATAATAAAAGACTGGCTCCGCCAGCGCATACGATTTTGAGGCATGGATGTGATTTTATTAAATTAATTATCATTATAAATATGTCAGCTGCCGCGAAGATTTTTTTAATCACAGGCTTCTCACCCCGCAAACAAAACCTTACATTATATATTATGCCCGGATTCAGCCATTACGATGAACTGTTATTAAAACTTGGCAAACATAAAACCGGAAAATCATGTCTATACATTAATAAGCTCAAAGATATCAATATTAAGATTCTTAAGGAATTGATATAGAATTCAGTTAAAGTGATGAAAAAACTGACATAGCCAATCTTGTTTCACAATATGTTATCTTATTGTACGAAAATTAGTTAAGTAAAATAATACAATTAATTCATCAAAATCTTATAATTTTTTCTTTTTTTTGTGAATCTTTTTATGATATTGTCGTAATATCAATATGATATCATAATTTTAAAGGAGGAATCATGTTGAAAGAACAACAAATCAAGTTAACATCGGGCTGGGTAGCCTTGATACTTCTGATTATCACCCTTTTAATTGGCATAGCCGCCCTCATTATTACACCCCCTGTACTCAAAATTGTTGCGGCGGTGTGGCTGTTTATCAATGTCTTTTTACTGGCCGGATTATTTTTTGTAAATCCAAACGAAGCCCGCGTACTTCTGCTATTCGGAAAATACAAAGGGACCACTCGTCAGGAAGGTTTACTCTGGGCAAATCCATTATTATACAAAAAACGTATTTCACTCAGAGTCAGAAATTTTGAAACCGGCAAAATGAAAGTCAACGATATCGACGGCAACCCGATTGAGATCGCATCGATTGTTGTCTGGAAAGTTGTTGAAACAGCCGAAGCCTGTTTTCAGGTCGATGACTACAATCAATTCGTCAAGATCCAGAGCGAGTCGGCGGTTCGTAATCTGGCTACTCAATATGCTTATGATGCCCACAACGAAGAGACAATTTCTTTGCGTGGCAATACAGCCAAAGTTTCCGATAAGCTCAAAGATGAAATTCAGGATCGTCTGGATCAGGCGGGAGTGGAAGTCCTTGAAGCCCGAATCAGTCATCTGGCTTATGCCCCTGAGATTGCCGAAGCGATGCTTCGCCGCCAGCAAGCCGGTGCAATTATTGCAGCCCGTACATTAATAGTAGAAGGAGCGGTAGGGATGGTAGAAATGGCTCTCGAACAATTATCAGCCAAAGGGATAATCGACCTGGATCATGAAC
>JBDRQG010000280.1:0-7048 GCA_043826475.1 bacterium | reverse complement strand
ATTTAATCATTTCAGAAGTTGAAAAAATGATTATGGTCAGGCGGGAAGAGTTATTGATTTATTCTGATTATTCCAAAAGTGAACTTAAAAAAGCAACCGATGAACTTGTTAAAGAAAATAAAATAAATGTCTTCAATGGATTGCTGTATAATTTTGATAACTTGAAAGCAATTATTACCAAATTGGGAAATAGTATTAATAAATATTTGACCGATAATCCGCATCTGACAGTCCTTACTCTTCAACAATTACTTCAGATATCAATTTATGAAAACGAGTTGACTGAAAATTTAATTAAATATATGACATCCGAAAATATATTATCAAAAGAAGGTTCTAATTACGGTTTATCAGGCCAGACAACCAGTCTTAAGGGTCCGGTAAAAAAAGCATATGATGATATATTATTAAAATTGAGTACTGAAAAATATAGTCCGCCGCTATTGTCTAAATTCGCCGAGCAGGGTAAAGAGTACAAGGATGCCATTAAATATATTATTGATACAAAACAAGCCTATAAATGCGGTTCGGATTTTGTCTTTGCTACCGATGCCTGGATCGATATTATCACATATATAACAGAACAGATTAATAAAAATGGAAAGCTGTTGGTAAGTGATTTGCGAGACAAATTCAATATAACGCGCAAATTTATTATACCGATTTTAGAAGAGACTGATCGAAAAAAGATTACAAAGCGTGATGGCGATTTTAGGGTAGCGGGAGAAAGATTTAATGATGAAACAACTTATAACTAATGCCAGGATATATACCTTAGTTGAAGACCTTGTTGTTAATTCTATGGTTATTGATAATGGCCGGATTATTGCTATCGGAGATAATCTTGAGAATAGCAGTCAATTCAATAAGTATAAACGGATAAATTGTCATGGAAGAGTTGTGTTGCCGGGCTTTGTAGATGCCCACACTCATTTTGTATTTTATGCATTATCATTAGGTCGAGTACATCTTTCAGATCAGGACACGCTAAGCGGGTGTCAAAAAAAAATATCTAATTATGCAAAGTCATTAAAGAAAGGTGAATGGATTGCAGGAGAAGGTTTCTCGCCTGATAAAATATTTGCCAAAGATGAACCTGATCGTTTTATGCTTGATAAAGTAACAGGAGATCATCCAGCTTTTATCTTTTCCAAAGATGAGCATATTGCCTGGGTGAATACCAAAGCATTGAAGTTGGGAGGACTATTATCAAACAAAACTCAACCAACCGGGGGTGAGGTTGTTCGTTTAACTGATGGAACGGCCTCAGGGGTATTAAAAGAAAAACCAGGTTATGATCCTGTTTATGACAAAATTCCTCAACCGTCAAAAAGCTATTATAATAAATATTACAGGAAAGCTCTTGAAATTGCTTATAGCCGAGGAGTGACAGGGGTACATTCATTTGACAGTCCTGATTCATTTAAATATCTGATTAATCTGGCTGAAAAAAAACAAACTGGATTGCGAATCAATTATTACCCTCCTCCCGATTTATTACCTGATCTTATTAAATCCAATACTGTTTACGGAACCGGAAACGATTTCTTAAGAATTGCCGGAATAAAAATATTTGCCGATGGCTCGCTTGGCAGCCAGACAGCTTTATGTTTCAATAAATATATAGGGTCAAAAAACAGTTATGGCATTGAAACCCTGTCCTCAAAGAAAATGCTTTCCATAGCTAAACAAGCTTCAAAATTAGGATTGCCGCTGGCAGTTCATGCTATAGGAGACAAGGCTGTTTCCAATGTTTTGGATGCGCTTGAAAAAGCCCCTAAATTAAAAACCGGGGCAAGGCATCGCATTGAACATCTCCAGTTGATAAGACCTAAAGATATAAAGCGTTTGAAAGAATTAAATGTTATAGCTTCGATGCAGCCTTCGCATTGCCCTGCGGATATTGATTTGATTTATAAATATTGGGGATCAAAAGGTAAAAACGCGTTTATATTCAATACTCTGATAAACAAAGGAATTGACCTCGCATTTGGCTCCGATGTTCCCATTGAACCGTTAAATCCCTTACATGGCATTGCCGCCGCAGTCAGACGTTCTCGCAAAGGAAGCCGTAAATCTTTTTATTCCAATGAACGCATAACTGTATTGGAGGCTGTGAAAAACTTTACCATTGGTCCGGCAATCGCATCAGGCCAGGAGAAGAGTCGCGGACGCTTGTATCCCGGATATCCAGCTGATTTTATAATCCTGTCTGATGATATATTCAAGGTGGCACCAAACCGGATATATGATATTAAGGTCTTAACGACCTTTATTGGTGGTAAAGCTGTATATAATCATAATTAAATTAAAATGAAGTAGAAGGGATTATACACCCTTGACTTAGTATTAAACATTGGTCATATTAAATATATGCGAACCAGAATTACATTATTAGCGTTTCTCTGGTTGCTGATTTCTTTGATCGTTTTAACTGCCTATGCAACCGGATCAGATTCTTTAAATATTGATTCATCTATAGCAGCGATAAACTCAAATGAGAATTCAGAGAAACCGGAAACAACTAAAGAGACTCTCGTTTTAACTCTCTCTATCGACGGCACAATTGGTACTGTTACTGAGCTGCTTATTGAACAGGCTATTAAAGATGCTGTCGATAGCAGCGCTGAGCTATTAGTCATTTACCTCAATACCCCGGGTGGCTTTACCAATGCAACCTGGGATATTTGTATGAATATACTTAATGCCGATGTTCCGGTTTGCATGTATATTGCCCCAAGAGGGGCTAAAGCTGGTTCAGCCGGGGTTTATATGACCTATGCATCGCATATAGCTGCTATGGCTCCTTCAACCAATATTGGTGCGGCTCATCCGGTTTCAGGGGATGGCAAAGAAATAGATTCAGTGATGAACGAAAAAATCACCAATGATGCAGTAGCCCAGATAAAAGCAGCGGCTGAAAATCGGGGGAGAAATGTTGAATGGGCCGAAAAGGCTGTAAGGGAATCAGTCTCGATCCCTGATAAAGAAGCTTTAGAGCTTAATGTTGTAGATTACCGGGCTGAAGATATCGATGACCTTTTGTCTCAACTTGATCAAAAAGATATAAAGCTTCCCAAAGGATCAAAAATATTACAACTACATAACTACCGGGTTGTTGATCTGGAAATATCTTTTATCTATATAATATTAGGGATAATCACCGACCCAAACGTTGCCTTTATTTTGTTTTCGCTCGGAAGCCTTGGCCTTGTGCTTGAACTCTATAATCCCGGATCAATTCTCCCCGGTGTTGTTGGGGCAATATGCATTATTTTAGCCCTTTTTGCCTTTCAAACTTTACCCATTAATTATGCCGGTCTTGCCCTGATAATACTGGCCATAATATTGTTCATAGCAGAAATAAAAGTTATAAGTCATGGGTTGCTGACTATCGGAGGAGTAATTTCCCTTTTCTTTGGAGGGCTTATGCTTATTGATTCAGTTGATCCAACCATGCAAATATCAAAATCAGTTTTAATAATGGTTGTGCTTTTCGTAGGAGTAATAGCGGCATTGGCTGCTTACATTGTTATAAAAGCACAAAAAAGAAAACCATTTACCGGTGAGGAAGGAATGGTAGGCAAAATAGCCGAAGTCCGCACCATGGATATGGTTTATGTAAATGGTGCTCTATGGAAGGCTGAATTTACGGACGAGGTAAAAAAGGGGGATAAAGTTGAAGTTATTGGCATGGATAAGCTGACGCTTAAAGTTAAAAAGATATAATTTATAATCAGGGAGTGATAAAATGCAGTTTGCACCATTATTCTTTTTAGTATTTATCGTTCTCATACTCCTGATGAATATGATTAAGATTCTCAAGGAGTATGAACGCGGCGTAATTTTCAGATTGGGTCGCTTAATTGACACCAAAGGCCCCGGACTTATAATTCTGATACCGATCATTGATAAAATGGTCAGAGTCGATTTGCGTGTCATCACATATGATGTGCCGTCTCAAGATGTAATTACTAAAGACAATGTATCAATAAAAGTAAATGCTGTCCTTTATTTTCAGGTAGTCGATCCGAACAAAGCCGTTGTCAGTGTGGCTAATTTTTTCGAAGCTACCAATCAGATTGCTCAAACTACTTTACGATCCGTGTTGGGACAGGTAGAGCTTGATGATTTGCTGGCTAATCGTGAGAAAATCAACGCCGAGTTACAGCACATTATCGACGATCAGACCGAACCATGGGGTGTTAAGGTCAGTGTAGTTGAAGTTAAAAATGTTGATCTTCCGCCGGAAATGCAGCGCGCCATGGCTAAACAAGCTGAAGCAGAACGTGAACGCCGTTCGAAGGTTATTCATGCTGAAGGTGAGTATCAGGCATCACAGAAGCTGGCTGACGCTGCCACGGTTATTGCCACGGCTCCCAACGCTATGCAGCTCAGGTTCCTACAGACCTTGACCGAAGTGGCTGCCGAAAAGAATTCAACTTTGATATTCCCCATTCCGATTGAGCTTCTGGAGATGGCTAAATCTTACACTGATAAAAATAAGCAGTCATAAATTAGGAATTTATAAATTTTAAGCCCGGTTTTAAACAGAACTGGGCTTTTTTTCGCTTTCCTCTAAATATCAAATCATATATACTCTCTCATTATGACAAACAAACGGACAGACTATATCAGCTGGGAAGAGTATTTTATGGCCATTGCCCAGCTTTCGGCCAAACGATCCAAAGATCCAAGCACTCAGGTTGGAGCCTGTATTGTTAATAAAAGCAAACGGATTATTGGTATCGGCTACAATGGCTTTCCGATAGGCTGTTCCGATGATGAACTCCCCTGGAATAGACAGGGAGATTTTCTGGACACCAAATACCCCTATGTTTGTCATGCTGAGATGAACGCCATTACCAATGCATCAAATAAACCGGAACTTGACGGTGCTTCAATATACGTCTCCCTTTTTCCTTGTAATGAGTGCGCCAAACTCATTGTGCAGGTTGGGATTAAAGAGGTGGTATATCTGTCGGATAAATACCATGATGAGGATATTATGGTAGCTGCCCGGAGGATTTTTGATATGGCTGGGGTGAAATATCGGATTTTGCAACCGGTCAACAAAGATATCAAGCTCAGCCTGAATGATCTATAATGGTCTTTATTTAACCATTTTCATTACATTTATAGATTTTATCTAAAAAAATACTAAAACAATCCGATCTATAGGAACTGAATCAATCAATTTTGTGTTGAAGAAAATCATTAACTAATAATTGTTTTGGTTGATTTAATTTAAAAAATTATATTTTCTAACGTTTTTTAGAGATAAGCCATTCACTGATTTTTACAGGAGCAGAACCATGACAAGAACCAGAGAAGATGTTCTCAGATTAATCCACGAAGCAGGGGTCAGATATATCCGTTTATGTTTTACTGATATTTTAGGCCAGATCAAAGGGATGTCAATAACCCGTTCTGAGATAGAGCAGGTTTTAGAGGAGGGGCAGGGATTTGACGGCTCCTCGGTGGAAGGTTTTGCCCGTATTCAGGAGTCCGACCTGATGGCACACCCTGATCCGCTTACTTTCCGGGTTATTCCCTGGGAAATTGCAGGCGAAAAAGTGGCGATGATGTTTTGTGACATTACCAATCCGGATGATACCCCATATGATGGTGATCCGCGCTGGGTACTTAAAAGAAATCTCCAGAAAATTCAGGACAGAAATTGGACCTTTAATGTCGGCCCGGAACTTGAGTATTTCTATTTTGAAAATAACTCCGATACCAAAGCAATAGATCATGAAGGTTATTTCGATTTTGGCTCAGTTGATAAGGGTTCTACGGTTCGCAAGGCAACTGTTAACGCTCTCGAAGCTATAGATATCGCTGTCGAGTGCTCCCACCATGAAGTGGCTCCTTCCCAGCATGAAATTGACCTGAAGTATCAGGAAGCGCTGGTTATGGCTGATTTTGCCATGGTTTATAAGTTTATTGTCCGACAGGTCGCATTACAAAATGGTCTCCACGCTACTTTTATGCCCAAACCGATATTTGGTGAAAACGGCTCCGGAATGCACTGCCATATGTCATTATTTGAAGGGGACAATAATATTTTCGCTGATGCTAATAATAATTATAGTCTTTCTGAAACTGCCCAGCACTTTACCGCTGGGATTCTAAAGCATATAAAAGAGTTTACCCTTGTGAACAATCAGTGGGTAAATTCTTATAAACGGTTAGTCCCCGGTTATGAAGCTCCGGTATATATCAGCTGGGGAAGACGCAACCGTTCCAGCATGGTCAGGGTCCCCATGTACCGGGTCGGCAAAGAAAAAGCCACCCGTATAGAACTGCGCTCGCCTGATCCGGCGGCCAATCCTTATCTTGCTTTTTCGTGTATGCTGGCAGCTGGCCTCGAAGGGATTGAAAAGAAGTACAAACTCCCGGCCCCAATCGAAGAAAACATTTTCCATATGACTGAGCAGGAGAAGAAAAAGCTTAAAATTGAGACTCTGCCAAACTCACTTGAAAATGCCATTAAAGAGTTTGAAAATTCAAAACTCATGCGCGAGACTCTTGGGGATCATGTAGTCGATAAGCTGGTGGAAAACAAAAAGATCGAATGGGATCAATACCGTATCCACGTCAGCCAATTCGAAAAGGAACGCTACCTCCCGATGATATAGGCGAGCATATCTTAATTATATTGAAAATCCACTCTTTTTTTAGAGTGGGTTTTTTTATTGGATAATTTTGACTTTTTATTCGTCTTTAGTTATATTTAATATCCATATATATGAAGAAGGATCTGAAAGCTTGTTTTGCTATAAAGATAACTTAATAAAAATATTAATAATATTTATAACTTTATTAGTCATCACTCAACCGAATATTAATGCAGGAATTATTGATACCACTATTAAGAATTATGACAAAGTGTTATCAATTGGGTCTTATTTTGGAGGTGGAGGTGTTTATGAAAGTGGTTATATTAAGGAAAGGTTAAGTTATTCAACAAGTTTATTCGGGGGGATATTTGTTTCATATAGAAGATCTTATATTGATTTTAAGTTCTATGAATGTAGTCTATCAG
>JBDRQG010000279.1:0-10041 GCA_043826475.1 bacterium | reverse complement strand
ATCTGAAAAAATATTGAATAGTTGTAATAAAAAACCCGGCTGATAAACCGGGTTTATACTATACTATATATCCTTACAATTTTTCAATAGTGAAATTGACTGTTCCATCAAAATCAGAAAAGACTACTTTAACAAACCATGTTCCTGATGTACCGGACAAGCTTGCATCGGTTCCACTGGCTAACAGGTTGCTGCTATAGACCTGCACTGAGTCTGCATCCCTAACTTCCACAGTAGCCGAACCTGTGAGCAGGGCGGTTGAATGATCAACTGTTGCTTGTGCTCCTGTGTTTTCCCACTGATATGTCAAGGTAGTGCTAACATTTGTGGCATCTGTAATCTGAAACTGAAAGGCATCAGCGTTGTTGATCACTTCCGGTTCAAAAGAACTAATAGGATTGTTTTTTTGGCTGCTGCATCCTATAGTTAGAAAAAGAACGAAGACAAAAAGAGTTGACACTTTTATAGTGATATTATACATGAAAAATGCTCCCTGTTTGGAGTTTGTTGTTATAATCACCTGAATGCATCTATTATACCCATAATATCGGTTATTTGGCTCTAATTATTAGTATATTATATCTTTATTGTGGTGTCAAATTCGGCTCTTCTCAATAACCCGAAAGTGGACAAGGAGTTGGCGATGATGTTGTTTTGGGAATGATGAATTAGATAAACTGTAAAAAAGATTGTCTTTACTGTTATTGGTAGTCTTGGTTAGACTCAAAACCCCTCCAAAATAAAAAATAATAACGCTTGACATGGGTATACAAAAAACGTTTTTTGTATAAAACGTTTTCAAAGGAACAATCGTGATTTATGAACAATGATGCATTTATTGAAATTGCCCAGGATCTTTTTTCAAAATATGGATTGAAAAAGGTTACAATGGACGACATTGCCAAAAATGCTCATATATCCAAAGCCACCATATATAAAAACTATAAGAATAAAAATGCAATTTTCAATAAAGTCGTTGAAAACGAGTTCAAATTGCTATTATCGCATATAAAAGAAGCGGTTGAACAAGAAACCACTACTATCGGCAAGCTTCGAGCGCATCTTACCACCAAAATGACAAAATTACACGAATTGATAAATTTCTATTATGTCACCCAGGATACCTGGAATTATTATTGGTCATTTGTTGATAAACTGCGAAAACAATTCGTATTAAAAGAAAAAGAAATTGTAAAAAAGATATTGATAGATGGCAACGAAACTAAAGAACTGGATGTAGAAAATACAGATCAGACGGCTCACATAATGGTTCTGGCTCTTAAGTCGTTGGAGTTTCCATGGGTTAAAGAAGAATTAGGAGTTTCTTCTTCATCCTATATCGAATCAATGCTGAATATCCTGATGAACGGACTAAAAAGGAGATAAAGTTGGCGGAAAGACAATTCATGCCTTCTGATAATACTGGAGAGCAAAACTATTATCACAGATTCCATATCCCAGTAATGGGTACCGGATTTACTATTGATAGTCCTTTGCGGGTAGCAAAATATGGCATTTCATCTGTCATTTCCATCGGGGATGATATCCTCATGGAACAGATGAGGAAGTTTCATTCGGAGAAGAACAATCTCCCTTATGAGCCTATAGATGCCAAAGAGGATGATTCCCGGGCACGCCGCATAACGGCCTATTTAAATCTTATCGATTTAGTGGTAAAAAAGCAGATAGAGGAACTCAAAAACCTTCCCTTTGAAAATGATACAGATATATCCAAATATTTCAGGATGCTGCCGGAGTCGGATCTTAAAGATGAATATAACAGTATGCTGAAAGAACCAGATCAGGCATTAAAAATAGAATTACAAAATAATCTTCGCGATAAAATTGTATCGGGGAGTATTGATGTCAACATTATGTCCAAAATCGACCGGGATAAAGTTGTCCGGGGAGTAACGCTGCCTCCAGAACAGGGGATAGCCATGTCTGCTTTCCGTGGTTTTGCCTTAAGTACTCTCAGATCATCGATAGTTTTTTCTGCCGGAATGAATCGCCGCCTTTATAATTATATAAATAATTTTAAAGATTTTTTACCGGATGAGAATGGATACTTAAAAAAGAAAATAACTCTGAAAGTAAGCGATTTTCGCTCTGCATATATACAAGGCAAGCTATTGGCTAAATCAGGCGTTTGGGTCTCAGAGTACAGGATCGAGTCCGGCTTAAACTGCGGCGGACATGCTTTTGCCACCAAAGGTCAATTAATGGGGCCAATCCTTGATGAGTTTAAAATCAAAAGGGATGAATTTGTTTCTGATTTATATGAATATTATAAAGCAGCTATTGCCAGGAAGGGCTTCTCTCCAAAAGCAACACCTTATAAAGTATATATTACAGCTCAGGGGGGAATTGGAACTTTCGATGAAAATGAATTTCTGATTAGACATTATGATCTTTTCCGAACCGGTTGGGGAACGCCATTCTTATTGGTTCCTGAAGTTACCAATGTCGACGACGATCATCTCGAAAAACTGGCTGATGCTGATGAAAAAGATATCCAGCTGAGCGAGAATTCTCCTCTGGGCATTCCTTTTTGGAATTTAAAGACTTCGTCTGCTGAGAAAAATCGTCTAAAAGCCATCGAAGAGGGCAAGCCGGGAAGTTCCTGCCCAAAGGGATTTCTTTCATTTAATACCGAATTTTCAAAAAAAGAATTGTGTATAGCTTCGCAGGCATATCAGAAAATGAAATTGAAAAGTATATCCAAACAGGATTTATCTTATGAGAAAAAAGAGGCTCTGGAAAAATACACTGTTACCAAAGCCTGCCTCTGCAGAGATTTAGCTGGTGGAGTCCTGTCGAGGAATAAAATTGAACCGAATCCCCTGACCACAATTTGCTGCGGGCCGGGCATTATAAATTTTTCCAAAGTAACTACACTTGAAAAAATGATAGATCATATATATGGAAGGGTTTCACTTCTTTCTGATAACAGCCGGCCGCATATGTTTATCAAGGAGCTTCAGCTTTATTATGACTATATAATATCTGAATCGGAAAAAGCCTCTATTGGCATGGTAGAAAAGACTTCGGCTTATTTTTCGGAATTTATTGATAATATCAATAGCGGTATAGACTATTATAAAAAGCTGGCGCAGGAATTTAGTGAAAACCAACGAGATCAATTTCTTAGGGATCTGGATTCAATTAGATTGGAGATTGAGGATTTCTATTCAAGAATGAATATGGAATTATCGATTGGCTTATCGCATTAAGATAAAATAAATAATATGAGATAAAAAAACCGCACCCTGCTTAGAGTGCGGTTTTTTATTAGTAAATACTAAAGATTACTTAACTACTTCAATTTCAACCCGGCGGTTTTTGAGCTTGTTTTCCTGAGTGTCATTGGGAGCGATGAAGAACTTGGGATCTTCACCAAAGCCTTTAACCGTCATGCGATTTGCGGCAACTCCTTTGCCAACGAGGTAGTTATAAACCGCTTTAGCTCTGTTTTCAGAAAGGGTCTGATTAAATGCTTCAGCCCCATCAGAATCGCAGTAGCCGCGCAATTCAATATTGATGAAATCATATTTTAACATAGTTTCTGCGATTTCATCAAGATCAGGAACCGCTTCTTCGGAAATAGTAAATGAACCAGAAGAATAATTCAATCCACCCTGGAGAGTGACTGTTTCTCTGAGAATTGCAGCAAACGGACAACCCATCGAGTCAACTTCGACGCCAACATGAGTGTTCGGGCATTTATCCTTGTAATCAGGAATGCCATCTTTGTCCGTATCGATTGGGCAGCCATCGGCATCAACCTTTACACCGGCAGGTGTGTCCGGGCATTTATCTTTATAATCATAAACGCCATCTTTGTCTTTATCAAACGGACAACCGATATCGTTCACTGCGACACCTTCGGGAGTATTCGGGCACTGATCTATGCCGTCAAAAACGCCGTCTTTATCAGAATCAATTGGGCAGCCCTTGGTATCAACCTTGGCTCCTTTGGGTGTGTCCGGGCACATATCAAAACCGTCATAAACACCATCGCCGTCGCTATCAACCGGACAGCCATACACATCAACCACGGCACCTAAGGGTGTTTCGGGGCATTGGTCTTTTTTATCATTGACGCCGTCTTGATCGGTATCGGGAGTTCCAAAGAGATAATATGTCAAGCCGAATGAAGGCTCAAGATAAGCTTTGAAAGGACGTTCTTTCCATGAGCTCCAATCACCAGGGCCATATTGTTCTTCGGGCCAGTTTGTAGAGAACTTAAACAAGCCCATTGTAAACAAGGCCTGGAAATCAAAGGTGAATTTTTCACTTAACCAGTAGCTAACACCGGCGCCGAATTTCAAATTGAAATCATTGACGGTAGGAGTGTAGGGATTGGTACCGGTTGGAACCTGGCGGCGGTTAATGCGCCAGCTGTCAACCCCGATACCACCGATTACATAGGGCTGGGTCTTTTCTTCATAACGGAAATAATAATTAGCGGTCAATCCAAAAAGAACTCCTTCCAGACGAGCAAAGGCATTGTCGGAATTATTAAAGCTAAAGGACTGGTCGCTGGTAGCGGTACTGTCATCATAAGATGATGCATAAGCTATTGATAAATTAAGAACCAGTCTGTCGGTTAGTCCTAAGCGGACATGACCACCGACATCCCAACCCATTCCGAATGGTTCCATTTTATTGTCGAAGAGTTCAAATTCACTCCCCTCGAACATCGGCATAAAGACCGGAACGCGGCCACCCACACCAAACTTCCCTTTCCAATCGGGAACTTCAGCCGAGGCAGTAGCAGTTAATAAAACCAGAAGAAGTAGAACAATTTTCAACTTCATTTTTAACTCCTTGTTACCAAATTTATATTTCCTCATATCATTCTGCCAGATATTTACCAAATACTAAAGAATAAATCAATAAAAGTTTTTGCCAGCCACGTTGAGGTTTTTATATAATAATAATATCATTAAGGACTTGAATATAGGATATTGGGTATCATTCTCCAAATAATATTATTGCCTGTAAAAGATTATAATAATAGGATTTATGATGAAAAAATTTATTTCCGGCTTAAAATTAGCTGAATTAGTCTATAACGATGCGGTTTTTACCTATTATTGACAAGTATTTCCTTTATTTACAATCTTCAGTGGCGCGAATTAAAAGTGGTTCCGAAATTGAAGGGTAATGTTATTTTTATCAAGGATCTGATTTTTTTAATAAAAGTGACCGAAAGAACAGAAGCCCTTCGATCCATTTATAACTGCAAATAAATATCTACCATGCCGATTTAAGCGAGATCAACCCATAAGCAATAAGATAAAAAAGGGCTCCGCATAGTAACGCAATGCTGTATCCAAAATTAAAAGCAACCAGCATAATCAGGGTCGCCCCCATCACCGAGGCGGCTCCGTTTACAGCAAAGCCCCAGTCAATAAGCGATCCTATTTTTAATCCCCCTTTCGGGAAGGGCATTCCCATAAAAAACCCCAGAGGAGCGATAAGAAGGATTGTTATAAGAATTCGTGGAAAAACTGTCAATCCCGTAAAACCTGAAAGCAAATATTTGAATACAAATACATCCAATAACAACCAGACAATAATTCCGATAAATGCGGTCTTATCGCTTATAGTCTTTGAAAAGCGGCTTCCAATACCCGATGCGATTAGCAAAGTCAGCAAAACAGTCACGAGACTGTATATCGAAGTCCCGATAAACAGAGTATATTTCTGAATCAAAATTATTTCAACACTCATAAAAGCCAATCCAATTGTAAAGAAATACAACCAGGGGACGGCTCGCATATGATCTGACTTGGTGAAGAAGGGGATAATATTCAGGGGGATTATTATTACCAGTATAACTAACAAAATTATCAGAATAATTACTTTTGCCAGTGGATAACCAAAAAATTCGTAGGGCAGCAACCGCTCCGGACTTTCCAATTTGAAATTCTTCCATAAGCCCATTTGAGCTACGAATGGACGATCATCGGTGCTTGGTGACAAATCAATTACATTTGTGTCCGCTTGGCTTTCCCATCCGAAAGTAATGATATTATATATCGTTGAATCCAGTACAGAATCGGCAGGTGGATAAAGGAGATGAATCTCACCGAATTTCTCTGGAGTTAGTTCACCAAAAGCATAATATAGAATACTATCAGTCAATGGTTGTTTTGAAATGAACATAATATTCCGGCGCATCTGGGGAAGGTTGTAAACAGCGAAATGCGATTCAGGATTTTCAACCCCAAGATTAGTGAGAGCATCTTTTACTTCGGAAACTATGCGGGGCATATAAAACTGATGCTCCATCATCATGAAGCCGCTATCAGAAAGAGCCTGCCAGTAATCCTCGAAGGCTTCGGTGGTAAACAGATAATTCTCGGCCAGTGCAAAAGAACCCGAGGCCAAAGCCGACCAGGTATTTGAGCTTAATGAATAGATGACATCAAATTTATTTTGGTATCGTTTTACATAAGTACGGGCATCTTCAGTGACAACTTTTACTCTGGGGTCGAGATAAAGATGTCCGGTAAATTCGGCTACTGTTATAATTGGGATTATAGTATCCTCAGCCAATATTTCAACCGGTTCAGGTACCGGTGAATCAGATGCGATACTGTCGGTCAGGGTAGAATCAGCTTCAATGCTGCTTGAATCAGTAGTTGCGATAGTAGTCGTATCAGTTGTTGTATCGGGAGGTGGCGGAGGGAGATAGCCCGAAGAGTCCCCGTGTACCATCATATAATTAATGTGCGGGTTTACCTCGACTGCGTGGACTTCAGTGGCTCCGTAACTCAGCGCCTGTAATACATCGGTTCCTCCTCCCGCCCCAAGCGAGAGGAAAGTACAGGAATCAAACTGGTTTATAAGATAGCCGACATCGATTCCAAATTCAAATTTCAGAGAATCAGGGCGGTCCCAGTTGCCATCAAAACCATAAACCGGTGAATTGGCGATGTTGTCAATATTTATTCCTCTGAAGCCGGGGCCGTAATCATAAAGTTTGATTTTTGACATGGCATCCCAATGTTTGTAAATCACCGGGGCATGTTCCTCGCGTTCTTTTTCCAGCAGTGAAGCGGCACTGCTGCCTATAAATATTGTCAGGATTATCAGTACAGCCGGGATAATCTTATTCCATTTATTGCATGACATAATGGCTGCCAGTAGAACTGGAAAAGCAGTCAAAAAAGCGGCTATCGGCGTCCCGATTGCGTTCATCATTAGAATTATTAAAACTACTCCAAGTCCGGCGCCGAGAAGATCGGCCATATAATACCGGGGGATCTCTTTGTGGTTATTTTTAAAAATTGCAGCCAGTCCTATTCCCCCAAAGAAGAAAGAGGAACTCAACAGGCAGATAGCAGCCAGGAGTTTGAAAACCATAATCCAGCTATGGATTAATTCTGAAAATGATAGATCTAATTGGAAAACCAAAGGCGGACTGATTAATGTGGCGATTCCGGTAAGGGTTAAAATTGTCCCCAGCCACTTAGCATCACCCAGCCTGGGAAATAATCTGAGAGCAAGCGCACCTAATCCCAAGCCGAGAATGGCAATAGATAAAATCAAAAAAGCAAAAGTATAAAAGAATTCAGCCGAGAAAATTCTCGTCCAGGTCAGTTCCAACGATATAATTGTAATGGATAAAAGAAATACAATTAACAATTGTCGATGTTTCATAAACCTTTCCTCATATAGACCATCCTAAAATATTTATAAATGTGGATACGACCAGCAATGTAAATTTGTTCGGAAAATTATTTTAAAATCTGTCATTTAGCTGGTAATACCAGGCAGTGTTAAGGCCAAAAATGAAAGCCAGAATATGGCCATCCATCCCCCAGGTCCAGGAGCGCATATAAAACATGGTAATGAAACAGACAAAAGAAGCAATAAACAGAGCGGTGGAAATCATATTGTCTTGTTTATTTAATTTTATTTTGTAGGCTTTAAACCCTATTGATAGATTTTTCCAGAATAGATAAACAAGGGCGCTTGCCCCGATAATTCCAGTTTCGGCCAGATAATGAAGAAGAACGTTGTGCGCTGACATCCCTTTGACCCAGCCCCAATAGGGGATCAATTTAACTTCGGGAACTACCTCGTGAACAATGCGCATGTTGCCGATTCCGACTCCAAGAAAGGGGTGTTCAAAAAAGGCCATAATAGCAGATGTCCATAAAACTATACGGGTCATTACTGTCCCAACTGGATTTTTTAGAGATTGAATCAATTCATCCAGTCGGCTAATTGTCCCTTCAAAATATGTCTCCTCAAGTATAAAAAGAGATAATCCTAATACGATAACCGGCAAAAGAACATATTTTATGTTTTTAAGGGTACGATAATCATTTTCTCTTTTTGCTTTTCTAAATGACACAATCATTATAACCGGGAAAGTGATGAGAATAGCCAGCAAAGGGGCACGGGATTGAGTAGCGAATATTCCCAGCCCTGATATTATCGAGATCAACATATAAAACAAGCTGGTGCGGATACTTCTCGACCAGATTATAAAAACCATCGCCATCGGAACGGCTGTCATAGCAAAATACTGCAAGGTCAAACCGGTGATGCCGAAACTTCGGATGCCACCCCCGGCTAAATAAAACTGAACAAAGGCTATAAATGATAATATTGAAGTCAGAATCATAAAGAGGGTCATCAATTTTTTTATCCCGATCTCAAGAGCATATTTAAAGACAATGCGAAATGTAAAATAGATTACAAGAATTCTTATCGATGGAACAACTGATTGAGTCCAGTCATAAGCAAAAAGGGCTGATAACCAGGTGGCAAATATTAAAAATAAAAATTGCTTATCGAGTTTGGTTGAGCGAATATGATTTCTTGTACGAAGCAGAAAATCCAGCATGACGCCCATAAAAGTAATCACAAACAAAATATCAGCCGGATGAATACTGATCATGCCAATTCGATTACTGAAAGCCAATGAGATAGAAATTATAAAAAGGTAAAATACTTTTCGGGGAAAGTTTATCAAAACTAAGGATGCCAGGAAGAGAAAATACCCCGTGACATAAAGAGTTTTATATTGGAAAAAATATAAGAGAGCGGGTGTAAATAAAAACAAAAGAAAAACGACCGGTACATAAAGAGGGAATTTAGTACCTGTATTAATACCATGACTATCAACATTATAAGTTTGCATACATAATAATTATATGGATTATTATTTTTAAAGCAATTGAAATGAGTAGAGGTATTATAGCTAAATCCCGGTGTTGTCAATCACAGCTTGAGGGAGAACCCATAAGAAAACATGGATCCCGTATACGCGAGTATGACATATATTATATGCTAGAATTCAAAGCCGATCTTGAAGGTAAATTTATTGGTGTCGTAATCTGATAACTGCCAGGTGAAATATGTTTTCATGAATATCGGCGGGATACGGCCGAACCCGAAACCAATTTCGCTGTAAGGGGTCTTTGCGACAGATTCCCCTGATGTTTGTCTGAAAATCGCCTCATCACCAAAATTGGTCCAGAAAGATCCGCCATATAGATAAAAAGACAATGGCGTATCTTTCAAAAGGGGAAGGCTCAGCCTTTGGAATAATTTTCCGCCAAAATCATGTCCATAGTACAATGAAAGGGATTTATCTCCGACAAAATTATTCTCTCCCTGAGTTTTGAAATCGACAATCCGTTTGAAATCCATATCGCCGTAGTCGATCACAAAAAATCTTTGGGGTGGCAAGGCTCTATCGGAATAACCGGCGCTTATATATATTTGTGAGAGACCCATATTCAACATTCTGAATTTTGTCAAAAGCTGGCCCTGTACCCGATGATACTTAAAATCATTATCGATAAATTTCGGCCAGGCGGTTTCGAAACCGATTTCAAATTTGAGCTGCGGGAAAGCTTCTATCTGCTCTTCCTTCCCTTTAATATTCCAGATAGGGCGTGAATCGTACTTTAACGAACCGCTGACAGCTTTCAATTTCCCATCAACAATTTCTAAATTCGGACGATGAAATCGGTCTTTGGAAAAGAGAAAGCTGTAGTTGGTAACATTCTC
>JBDRQG010000278.1:0-10366 GCA_043826475.1 bacterium | reverse complement strand
TTAATTTCTTTCCAATTAATAAGTCTTTAAGTATACCCGTTTCTAATTACTTTATCTTATTTTACACAATTTTAAATACACGGCTAAATTTGCTTCTTTCTTGACATCTTTCCCTAAAAAAAATACTTTCAAGTAGCAAATTGTATTTGAAAATAAAGAAAAATCATATCATGTGAAATTTTTATAGCAGTTAATTTTGAGATAGATTAAACAGTATTTTAATAATTGTCAGATAAAAATAATAAAAGAATGAAATGATAAACAAAGGATCAGACATCAAAGATAATCAGCATTATTTCAAATCGGAAGAATTTTGGGAATTATCCAACTTGATACTGGAACTTGCCAGTAATGGTTATTCCCGGGCGGAATTTCTGAAAGATATATCCCAATTATTATTGCAGCTTTCAGGTAGTGATGTTATTGATTTGGTTATCTTTGACGGGGGAAGGCAGTTCCTTTGCAGATCAGGCCCAGCAAACGAAAATAATTATCAATTTGAAGAAGTTCCATATTCAAAAGATCAAAAAGAAATAGTTACATGGAGTGCTGATAAAAATGGAGCGATAGAAATACTATGTCGCGACATCGTTAATAAGCGATTTGATCCATCAAAATCATGTTTTACCAAAGATGGGAGTTTTTGGGCTAATAATCTTGATAATATCGGAATTCCTGCGCTCCAGCCTTCGGAAACAGACAAAGAGCTGGGTATGAATATACACCGCAAGTTCCAGTCAGTAGTAATTATACCTATTGACGTTGGACAAAAAAGAATTGGGCTTTTGGAGCTGAGAAGCAAGGCTGGTAATTTTTACGACAAACAGCAAATTTATTTATATGAACAGGTTGCCAGAATTATAGGGAGCGCTCTTTCACACAGAAGATTACAGGTAGCTCTGCGTGAAAGAGTAAAAGAACTTACTTGTTTATATGGTATAGCCAAGTTAGTACAACAACCCGGAATATCCCGGGATTATTTGCTTCAGGAGATTGTAAAACTTCTCCCTCCTGCCTGGCTTTATCCGGAGATAGCTTCAGCTCAAATTGCCTTTGATGATCTGGTTTATATTTCCTCAAAATTTGGTAAAGCCGTTCATACTATGAAAGCTGATATTGTAATTCGAAAAGAAATACGCGGGTTTGTTGAAATTCGCTACTCAACAGAACAACCTCAGCTTGACGATGGACCTTTTTTGATTGAGGAAAGAAACCTGATTGATACTATTGCTCAGGAAATATCAATTATAACTGAACAGATGCAGGCAGAAGAGGAAAAAATAAAGCTTCAGGATCAATTACGCCATTCTGATCGTCTGGCGACGATTGGACAATTAGTGGCTAGTGTCACACATGAGCTAAATGAACCCCTCTCAAATGTGTTAGGGTTTGCACAACTTGTAATTAAAGATCCGAATTTAACGGAACAGACAAAACAGGATATCTCAAAAATAATAGAGGCTTCTCTTCATGCTCGTGAAGTAATCAAAAAGCTTCTTACCTCAGCTAAAGATACACCCATTATAAAAAAACGCATGAATTTTAATTATTTGATTGAAAGCGGGTTGTATTTTTTCAAATCACGATGTGCAAAATCCGGTATCGAAATTGTATCCAATCTACAAAGGGGGCTTCCCGATCTAATTGCCGATCGTCCGCAAATGATGCAGGTCTTTACTAATCTTGTGGTTAATGCTACTCAGGCTATGCCGCATGGCGGTCGATTGACAATTACGACGAAAGAAGAGGATGGCTACATCTTTTTAATTATCGAAGATACCGGGATAGGTATGACTGAGAAGGTATTAAAAAAGGTTTTTGATCCATTCTTTACCACCAAAGATACTGATCAGGGAACGGGCCTTGGCTTGTCAATTGTACATGGTATTGTAACCTCCCACGGAGGTGAAATTATCATAGACAGTAAAGTTGGTTCGGGATCAAAATTTATTATCAAAATCCCTGAAAACTATGCCAATTCCTATGAGGATTTTGGAAATGAATGATTCCGAACATAAAGAAAGCATTCTAGCCGTTGATGATGCTGTTAATACCCTTGAGGTGATAAAAAGAAATTTAGTATCAATTGGGTATCAGGTTTATACTGCTACCAGTGTCGATGAAGCTCTACGAATTCTTGAAAAAATATCAATAGATCTTGTTATCACTGATTATAAAATGCCATGGGTTGGGGGGATGGAACTTGTCAGGCATGTTCGGGAGAACCTTAAGGATACTGAAGTAATCATGATCACAGGGTATGCATCTATCGCCGGAGCTGTGGAAGCGGTTAAATCCGGAGTAGTCGATTATTTGGCAAAACCATTCACTGAAGAAGAGCTTATCAGGACAGTCAATAAAGGATTAGAAAGACTAAAAGCGCATCGCAGCTCAAAATCCAATCTATCTGAGGATATTACATAAACACATGGGATCGTGGGCAATTCAAAAGAAATTCGTAAAGTCTTTCATGCTATAGATAAAACCTCTAATACTTCAGCGACTGTTTTAATATCAGGTGAAAGCGGAACAGGTAAAGAGCTTGTTGCGCGAGCCATACATTATAGCAGCAAACGGGCATCAGCATCATTCGTCCCAGTCAATTGTGGTGGCATTCCGGAAAATTTGCTTGAAAGCGAACTTTTCGGACATGTGAAGGGGGCATTTACAGGAGCAATAGAAACCCGAGCCGGTTTTTTTCTAACAGCAGATGGGGGTACGATTTTTCTTGATGAAATCAGTGAAACAAGTATTGCGATGCAGATTAAACTCCTCCGTGTTCTTCAAGACAAAGAAGTCTGTATGGTTGGAGATACCAGATCAAGCAAAGTTGATGTACGGATTCTTGTTGCTACGAACAGGGATTTGGAAAGTTTGATTAAAAAAGGAATTTTTAGAGAAGATCTCTTTTATCGCATAAGCGTTATCACAATTACTGTTCCGCCTTTGCGTAAAAGAAAAAAAGATATCTTATTACTTATAAGGCATTTTGCTAATAAATACTCCAATGAACTTAGCAAATCAGTTCCCAGATTTACAGATGACGCTCTGGAAGTTTTAAACAATTATTATTGGCCGGGTAATGTGAGAGAATTGGAAAATGTCATCCAAAGACTAATTGTGATGACTGATAGTAATATTATTGATGTTCCTGATTTACCACAAATGATGCGATATTCTGTGATGCGTAAAACTGGATTAAATAAGACTGTTGCTGAAGTTGAAGCTGATCATATTAAAGATGTTTTGGACAGTGTCAAAGGTAATAAAACAAAAGCATCTGAAATCCTTGGCATCGACCGTAAAACACTTCGTGAAAAATTAAAAAAATTGTAATAACTCCCCATACTGCCCAATATATTCAGGGGTATTATTACCCACCGGAACATTACTCCCCGATTTCATCTCAAATAATTACATGACAATACTTTACAATTGAGTAGGGATTGTTGATTTATTTCTTATAACTTCTTCGCATTCAATATCTAAATATTTTGCATCGCATTCCAATAGCATTCAATTTTGTAATTAGCAATACCCTTACATTTTTGGCAAAATATTTGCTACGTTATTCATATTAAGTAATTATCCGATCGGATATCTTAGGTTTAATATATGGATTGTAATAAAGATAATGATCATTCCCGTGATCTAAATGAAAAAAATAGCAACACTGAAATTCCTTCAACCCCAATACAATCCAGAAATAATAATCTTAAAGGTCTATGTATTAATTGTGAGAAACGACACACATGTTCTATTCCCAAACCGAAAGAGGGTGTGTGGCGGTGTGATGAGTATTGTTAGGAAATAAAAGCAACATATGTGTAAGTCACTAGATAAAGGTATCAAAATGGAAAAAGTAAAAGCCTCAAACATTGATGAAAATAGCATCGACCATAGTGGACACTTGATATCAATCCTTGAGGGGATACAGGCTAAATATGGGTATTTGCCCGAAGAGGATCTTAGAAGGGTAAGTATTGAAACCGGTATTTCGTTAGTGGACATTTATGGTGTGGCAACATTTTACCGAGCCTTCAGCCTTACTCCCCGTGGCAAACACCTGATCTCAGCCTGTTTGGGAACAGCCTGTCACGTGCGAGGCGGACCGACAATTGCCAAGGAGATTGAGAAGCAATTGGGAATTAAAGCGGGTGAAACGACTGAAGACAATGAATTTACATTTGAGACAGTTAATTGTCTTGGAGCTTGCGCTCTGGGTCCGGTAGTAGTTGTTGATGGACATTATTTTTCCAACGTTAAAACATCGGGAGTTAAAGAAATCATAAACAAAGCTAAAATGGACTTTGATATTGTAGAGCTCGAAACCGATCAGAGAATTTTCCCATTGGAAGTTAGTTGCGCCCGTTGCAATCACAGCCTTATGGATTCCGATTATATACTGGATAGTCACCCGGCAATCAGAATTACAGTATCGTTTGGCAATAAACATGGCTGGTTTATCCTTTCGAGTTTATATGGAAGTGATAAGGTTCAATCTCAGCATGAAGTCCCTCTTGATACAGTTGTTCATATTTTCTGTCCTCATTGCCATGCCGAGTTGATTGGTGGAGGGGCCTGTGTTGAGTGTGGCGCACCGATGGTCCCTATGATTGTAAGAGGTGGAGGAGTTGTTCAAATTTGCTCCAGAAGAGGCTGCAGAGGCCATATTCTGGATTTGGGTGGTACCTCATTAAGCTAAGATATTTTATAACATCATGAGGAGATAAATATAGATGGAAAAGTTTTCAACAGTTGAAGAATTTCATGATCTTCGCCATCGCATTTTGAACGAAAACGAGAACAATCATAAAATACCTCTACTAATTGTATCTGCCGGGACATGCGGACAGGCTAGTGGCGCCAATGATGTCATTAGAGCGATTAAGCGATATATGATTGAGCGCTCTCTTCAAGGCAAGATCAAAATTAAAATTACGGGTTGTCAGGGTTATTGCGAGATGGAACCTTTTATTTTAGTACAACCGGGGAATCATCTCTATCCCAAACTTAAAATGGAAGATGTTCCGATTGTCGTTGATTCCGCTATCGGTGGATTTGTGGCTGAAAGTAAAATCTATAAGGATATACGGAATCAGAAAAAGTTCGATAATCAGGATGAAATACAATTCTTTAAAAAACAAACAAGAACTATTCTTGGTTTTAACGAGAATATTGATCCAATCAGAATATTAAATTATATCGAACAGGGTGGCTATGGGGCCGCTGAAAAGGTTTTATCAAATCCTAACCCCAAATGGATAATTGAGGAAGTTCAAAAAGCCGGAATAAGAGGTCGTGGCGGAGCTGGCTTCCCTACCGGGAAGAAATGGGAATTTGCTCATCTGGCAGGCAAAAAGGATGAACAAAAATATATAATCTGTAACGCTGATGAAGGAGATCCCGGCGCTTATATGGATCGGGCTGTACTTGAGGGTAATCCTCATTCTATAATTGAAGGGATGTTGATTGCAGGTATTGCCATCGGTGCTACCAGAGGAATAATTTATGTACGTAACGAATATCCCCTTGCGATTAAGCATACTTTAATTGCTCTCAGACAGGCGCGAGATTTAGGAATTTTGGGAGATGATATTGCCGGAACCGGAATCAAATTTGATATTGAAATTTTTAAGGGGGCTGGTGCTTTCGTATGTGGTGAAGAGACGGCTCTTATTAAATCAATTGAAAATTTAATGGGTGAACCTCGACAAAGGCCGCCCTTCCCGATTCAAAAAGGCTTATGGGGACATCCTACCTGTATCAACAATGTCGAAACTCTTGCCAATATTCCGATTATCATCAACCAGGGCGGAGAAGAATATGCCAAAGTTGGTGTTCCCGGAAATACCGGCACAAAGATTTTTTCTCTTGTTGGAAAAATAAAAAACACTGGCCTGGTTGAAGTTCCGCTTGGAACTAAAATTAGCGAAGTAGTTTATGACATTGGTGGCGGTCCGGTTGGTAAAGCAAAAATCAAAGCTGTTCAAACCGGCGGACCATCAGGTGGCTGTATCCCCGCTCGTCTATTTGATACACCAATAGATTATGACAGCCTTGCCAAGGTCGGCTCTATTATGGGTTCCGGTGGTATGATCGTAATGGATGAAAACACCTGCATGGTCGATGTAGCCAAATATTTCATGTCTTTCCTTAGAGACGAATCGTGCGGTAAGTGTTTTACATGCCGTAAGGGAACTCAGCGTATGTATGAGATTCTCGATGATATTACCAAAGGAAATGCCACATTGAAAGATCTGGACTTGCTTGAAGAATTGGCTCTGGTTGTAAAGGATACAACTATGTGTGGATTGGGTCAATCAGCGGCAAATCCTGTTCTCAGTACTTTACGATATTTCAAAGATGAATTCAAACGTCACATTGTAGATAAGAAATGTGATGCTTTTGTTTGTAAGGAGTTGATGGGAGCACCTTGTCAGGCCGCTTGTCCTCTGGGAACTGAGGCTTGGCGTTATGTTGCACAGATCGAAAGAGGTGAGTACGAAGATGCGTATCTGACCATACGAAAAGCTAATCCATTTCCCTCTGTCTGTGCAAGAGTATGCAATCACCCCTGTGAAGAGAGATGTCGGGCGGGTACTTCTGGCGGTGATGCCATAGCCATTCGTTCCCTCAAACGATTTATAACCGATAGAATTGACCCTTCAATATATACTTCGGAAATAGTCGATGTCACAGACGGAATCCCTTCAAAAGTAGCAGTAGTCGGATCGGGTCCGTCTGGATTGACTACAGCCCATTATCTTTCATTAAAAGGTTATGAAGTCACCGTTTTTGAAGCTGAGGATCAACTCGGAGGTATGCTTTACTGCGCTATTCCATCTTACCGTTTACCGAAGGAAGTAATTAAGAAAGAGATCGACTCTATCATCAATGAAAATATTACTATAAAATGCAGCACAGCACTGGGACGTGATTTTACAATTGATGAATTATTTGAACAGGGTTTCCGAGCTGTTTACGTTGCCATTGGAGCTCACAAAAGTAAACCTCTCCAACTTGAGAATGAAGATGTTGATGGTGTTTATCCATCTATTCAATTCCTGAAATCCTGTAATATAAAAGGAGAACAGCTTGCAAAAGGAAGGGTTGGTGTAATTGGTGGCGGCAACAGCGCTATTGATGCTGCCCGAATGGCACTACGACAGAAAAATGTAGAAAATGTCACTATATTATACCGCCGTACAAAAGATGAGATGCCTGCCTTTGAGGAAGAGATTGAAGCGGCTGAGCAGGAAGGCATCAAGATTGTTACTTTAGTCTCACCCACAAGAGTAATCGTAAGCAATGGACAACTAAGTTCCCTGGAATGTATTAAGAACGAACTCGGAGAAATGGATTCCAGTGGACGTCGAAGACCAATGCCTATTACTGGAACCGAATATAAAATTGATCTTGATACTTTAATTGTGGCTATTGGAGAAGATTCAGGAATAGATGCAATTGCACCTGCCAGAATGAGCCGTATTGAAACTACAAAATGGAACACGGTTCAAACGAACCCGGACACACTCCAGACTAATCGTCCCGGTGTATTTGCTGGAGGAGATGTTGTAAGGGGTCCCAATACAGTCGTTGATGCGATTGCTGACGGTAAAAAGGCAGCAATAATCATAGATAGATATATGAAAGGTGAGAAACTAATACAAAAAGCCAGACCAAGCCTGCCCGAAATTTATTTACCCCCATCAATATTAAATAAGGGTGATTCCCCATCATTACCAAGAATGGAATTACAACGAGCTCCGGCTGAGTGGCGCAAGCGCAATTTCAGCGAAGTCGAAGTCTCATTCTCAATTGAGGAGGCGACCTGTGAAGCCAGAAGGTGCTTACGGTGTGACCTGGAATTCACTAAGCCAAAAGAAGAAGAACGTGAAATTGAAATCAAAGAAGTAGGAGTAAAAATAAAATGATTACTCTGACTATTAACGGAATTGATGTTCAGGTTGAAGAAGGGACAACAATTCTTGAAGCTGCGAAATTCCTGGGTTTCCCTATTCCTACTCTGTGTCATATGGAAGGACTTTCCCCTTATGGCGCCTGTCGATTGTGTATAGTGGAAATCGGAGAAGGTCCCGGTTCCAAACTTGTCTCATCCTGTACTTATCCGGCTCAGGAGGGTTTGAAGGTCCGTACAACCTCAAAACGTGTTTCACGGGCACGAAAGATGGTAATCGAATTACTTCTAGCTTCCTGCCCTCAATCCAAAGTCATACAGGATATCGCTTCCCAGTATGGAGTAAAGCAACAAAGATTCAAGCAGGAACATGACGACTGTATTTTATGCGGATTATGTGTCAGAATGTGTGAAGAACAGATGGCAGCCAAAGCGATAGGTTTTCGAGGTCGAGGACAGAGTCGCAGTATTGGGACCCCTTTTGATATAAAATCAGAGGTATGCCGATTATGCGGCGGGTGCATGTATGTTTGTCCTGCTTGTCAGCTGCGTTGCACTTTTAATAATCCTGAGAAAGCGATATGCGGCGGGTGTGCAAATATAAGTGCCCCGTGTTTAGATAAAGAAAAATTTGATGATATGATGTGTTATATGAATCCTTGCGTGGCTTGTGAAATTGTCAAAGACTGCGAGGAAAAGGAGGATAAGAAAAATGTCACTAACTAGAGTTAATCGATCAGCTGCAACGCTGACTAAAAACAGGACGGAAGATTCGATTACTCCAATATCAGGAATGTGCGTAACCTGCGTTGATGGTTGTGTTGGTATGTGTGAGATTGGGAAATCTGCTTACCGTGGGCATGAAGTCATTTACCCTCAGCCTTTTGGTGTAATTACTACAGCATCAGAAAAAGAATACCCTGTTGATTACTCGCATCTGAATATCATTGGCGGGATTGTTGGAGCAGAAGGTATTGAAGCCGATAGTGACAAAGCCATATTTCCAAATGTAAATTTGGAAGTTCATTTCGGGCACGACAAAGGTATTAAATTCAAACTACCATTTATGATTCCTGGTATCGGCTCTACCGATGTTGCCAAGAATAACTGGGATGGATTGGCTATAGGATCTGCTTTGTCTGGAACCGGTCTGACTATAGGTGAAAATGTAGTTGGTATGGACGTTGAGGCAGTTATCAAGAACGGACGAGTTACCGATACAGTCGATCTAAAACGCCGCGTAAAACTATATAAGGATCATCAACGTGATGGCTATGGCGCCATTATTGTACAGGCTAATATTGAAGATACTCGACTTGGTGCTCAGGAATATGCCATCGAAAAACTCGGTGTTGAGTGGGTCGAGCTTAAATGGGGTCAGGGTGCCAAGAATATCGGCGGCGAAGTTAAAATCAGGGATCTTAAAAAAGCCCAGCTTCTTTATGAACGCGGTTATGTCGTACTGCCGAACCCAATGGATCCCGATGTGATCAGAGCCTTCGAACGTGGAGCATTCAAAGAATTCGAACGACATTCACGAGTTGGTATGGTTACTGAAGAATCATTTGCTAAAAGAGTTGAAGAGCTTCGTAAAGCCGGCGCCAAATATATTTCACTCAAAACGGGTGCTTATCGACCCTCAGCTCTTGCAATGGCATTAAAGTATGCTTCAAAATATAAAATTGATGTCCTCACCGTTGATGGTGCCGGTGGTGGTACTGGGATGAGCCCCTGGAGAATGATGAATGAGTGGGGTATTCCTACTGTAGAATTGCACACTTTGCTTTATCAGATGGCTAAAAAACTCTCTGATAAAGGCGAATATCTCCCAACCCTTATTCCAGCCGGAGGATTCACTTTTGAAGATACAATTTTCAAAGGATTAGCCTTAGGAGCACCATTTGTCAAATTAATTGGTATGGCTCGCAGTCCTATCGCTGCTGCTATGGTTGGAAAAACTATTGGAAAAACAATCAATGAACATCAAATACCAGTCTATGTCGAACGGTTCGGCAGTACCAAAGATGAGATTTTTGTAACTGCTGCTGGTCTAAGAAAAGAATTAGGGGATAAGGAATTTGAAAATATTCCCACCGGCGCTTTGGGTTTATACACATATTTTGAACGTCTGGCTCAGGGATTACGGCAGCTTATGGCTGGCAGCAGAAAATTCAGTTTGGAACATATGACCCGTGATGATTTAATAGCTTTAACACCGGAAGCTTCAAATATTACCGGTCTGCCCCACGTGATGGATGTTGACAAAGATGTAATTGATAAGATTCTGAACGGATAATTGACCTTGATAGATGAATCGAAATATTTGATTATATTTCGATTCATCTAATAAACATTATTTTTTTTTAACCTAAATCGATAGGTTTCAGGATGTAATAGTATAATGTCCACAAACCATATTACCATACCCATCGAACAATTACACCC
>JBDRQG010000277.1:0-12586 GCA_043826475.1 bacterium | reverse complement strand
CCTAAAATCACCGCCAGCCGTCCCTTGATATTTTATGCCTATGGCATTTCTGAGAGTGGCTTTGCCGCTCTTAAAAATCAATATGATACTATCAATTTTCTGAAAGAAGAGGGATTTCTGATAAATGAAATGATTCAGAAGGTCTTTGGATCTTCCGAGGTCGAAAAAGCCTTTCTAAGACTTGATAAAAAACGTTTTGAACTTGACTATGACATTGACGGGATGGTTATCAAGGTAAATGATTTCAATCAGCAGATCGAACTGGGGCAAATCTCTCGTGCTCCCAGGTGGGCAGTAGCCTGGAAATTCAAAGCGGAGCAGGCGGAGACAATTCTTGAGGATATAGAATTTTCAGTAGGAAGAACTGGTGTTATCACTCCTGTAGCCAAACTAAAACCGGTCTTTGTAGGAGGAGTGACTGTTTCTAACGCCACTCTTCACAACGAAGATGAATTAGCAAAGTTAGATTTATTTATCGGGGATACTGTTGTTATTCAAAGGGCGGGGGATGTCATTCCTGATGTTGTCTCGGTAGTTATTGAAAAAAGACCACCGAAGGCAATTACAAAAAATTTCCCGAAAGTATGTCCCTCCTGTGGTATGCCTATAATCCGCCCCGAAGGGGAAGCAGCTTATCGCTGTCAGAATCTAGCCTGTCCGGCTCAGCTTGAAGGGCGTCTTTTTCATTTTGCTTCCAAAGGGGGTTTTGATATCGAGGGTCTGGGAGGAAAGTTAGCTCGACAATTAATTACAAAGGGTTTGGTCAATGATCCGGCTGATCTTTTTTATCTGACCAAAGAAGAGCTTCTCCCGCTTGATTTGATGGCTGACAAGCGGGCGCAGAATCTCATTGATGCCATCAATAAAGCCAAATTGACAGAACTGCCTAAGGGAGTTTATGCTCTCGGTATTATATGCGTGGGAGAGGCAGCAGGAAAACTTCTGGCAAATAAGTTTTGCTCGTTAAGCAAATTGGAAAAGGCAACAGTAGAAGAACTGGAAAATATCGATGGTATCGGTCCCGTAATCGCCAAAAACATTTTTGATTTTTTCAGCAATGAGGGAAATATCAAAATGTTAACCAAGATGAGAGCTGGGGGAGTTGAATTCCCCGATTATAAGATTGAAAAATCATCTGGTATTCTGGCTGGAAAAACTTTTGTAATAACTGGAACCCTATCACAATCACGCGGTCATTTTAAAAAAGAGATCGAACAACATGGGGGGAAAGTTGTTGGCTCGGTTTCCAAAAAGACCGATTATCTCCTCTGCGGCGAAGATGCCGGTTCAAAACTGGACAAAGCCCGGTCTTTGAAGATCGAAATTATCGATGAAACCCAATTCTATGATTTGTTAAAATAATATTTTATGAGCTTTCATTATTTCAGAAAATTTCTGTGGGCGGCTCTCTTTTATCTGGTGATGTCAGCCGTATCAGGTTTAATAAATAAAACCCATCTTGTTGATCTCGATAAATTTGCCCAGCTTCATTTTCAGTTTTTGGGTTTTATAGCTATGCTTATTTATGGTGTGGGGTATTACCTGGTTCCCAAATTGGGTAAAAGAGAACTCCGCTATTCAGGGTTTGTCCCCTTACATTTTTGGCTGGGGAATCTCTCTTTAATAACGATGATAATCTGTCATAGTGTTATGGTGGTCTATACAAGTAATTGGCTTTTATCTGTTTTATATATCTCGATAGCAATACAGATTGCGTTGCTGCTGATTTTCATTGTCACTCTCTGGAAGACACTTTCATCTCCAAAAAAATAAAAAACTACAGGTAATGCTATTACCTGCAGTTTTTTTAGAATAAATTAATCTTTAATAAGAGAGGCAACGCCTCATTATTTATCAGCTAATTTCTTTTCAAGGCTTTTTACCAATTTGGTCAGCTTATCAACTTTTGTTTCCAGCTTCTTGATGTCATCCTGTTTCACCAGTCTGTACTGTTTGACTTCATTGGCAAATTTGGTAATTTCTTTCTGAGCTTTGGTTACTTCTACTGAAACTTTATCGCGGATATTGGCTGTAGATTTCTCAGCTTTTTCCAGAAGTTCCATAACTGCTTTTTTGCGGTCTGATTCATTCAAATCCCCTTTTTTAATAAGATCATCGATGATCTTTTCGGCTTTGGCTTTGGTCACCTGAAAGGCGCCAATCGAAGCCAATACGGTATTTTTGAGAATAGACATTGAGTATTTACCTCCTAACTCAATTATATGCGTTAAAAAATCCTTAGATTCATTATCATCGGCCCAGTTTTCTGTTTCGGCTAACAATATCCGTCCCAGAACTATAGTGGTAATATCTTTACCAGTAGAACTGTCAACTATTCGAACTTCGATTCCCTTTTTTATCATTCCAGCTACATCGCTCTGCTTTATAGTGCTGCTGGTCTGAAGGTCGTACAGGCGACGGTTGCTGTATCTTTTAATTATTCTCATAGCTCTGCTGTATTATAGTGCACTGCACTAAAAAAGTCAATAAAAAAAGGTCATCATTTTAATGATGACCTGTCGACAATAAGACGATATTTACAATTTCCAAAAGTCTTTCACACGAGAACGGCTTTTTGATGAACATATCACCACCAGCCTTAAAAGACCGTCCCATATCATCGCTGCGGTCTTTGCCGGTCAGAAAAATTACCGGTGTAGAAGCCAGGGTTGGTTCTTTTTTGAGAGCTTCGCAGATATCATAACCATCAATATTGGGCATCATAATATCAAGCAAAATTACGCTAGGCTTAAAGTTTTTGGCTATTTCCACAGCATTCTGCGGGAGATTTTCAACCATAACCTGATAGCCGGCTTCGGTTAAAAAGGCATCAACAATCTCTGTGATTTCAGGTTCGTCATCAATAACCAAAACTTTTGCTGCAGAAATATCTATACTATATGACATAGGTTTGTAAACCTCTAAATAATGGTTTTCCGTAACTACCATTTCTTAATATTTATATTCGGTATAAAATAATAAAACTTAATAGGTTATAACTTATAAACCGCCATCCAGGCAGTCCCCCTTCATTTATAGTTAAGCCGTTGCAAGGCATTTTGTTAAATATATGTTTCTAGTTTGCAATTAAAAGAATATCCCGGTGGGTTGGTATGTATAATAACCAAATTGATGTTAATGATGTTTTTATTGATAGGTATAAGAGAATAGCTTATTGTTGTGTATGTCGAAAACTGATAATGAAATAAAGTATATTGCCCGCAACCGGAAAGCGCGCCATGATTACGAAATTAAAAGTAAAATGGAAACGGGAATAGAGCTATTGGGAAGCGAGGTGAAATCGCTCCGGGAAGGAAAAGTAAATCTTTCTGATTCTTATGCTTTTATTGAAAATGGCGAAGTTTATCTCAAAAAGCTCCATATAACCCCTTATAAACAGGCTCAGGACGCGCTGGATCCGTTGAGAACCAGACGATTGCTCCTTCATAAGAGAGAAATTAGAAAGCTTTTTATTCAGACTGAACAAAGGGGTGCTACCCTGATTCCTCTATCACTCTATTTCAAACAGAATCTGGTTAAAGTTGAGTTGGCCGTAGCTGTGGGCCGTAAGAAGTATGACAAACGCCAATCGATTGAGAAAGCAGATATCGAGAGGAAACTCAGAAGGACAACTCGCAGGGATTTATAAAATGCTTATCAGAAAATTAGCCATATATTTATCTATTATCCTCTGTTTAACGGTCTTATCCGTAACAGCAAAAACTATTGATGTCTCAGTTTCGGGAGGGACAGAAAAAATCAATTATTACGAGAAAGATGATATTGTTTATTTTTCATTTTCTCAGTTAGTGGAATTATTCGGGGGTATGCTTGACTGGGAGATTATAGGCCATAAAATCGCTTATAAAAATAACACAACCCACATTGGTTTTCTTCTAAACTCATCTTTTTTTGAATATAACGATAGTGTATACAATATGACCTACCCGGCAGAGATGAAAGAGGGTCAGTTGTATCTACCGATCGAAACCGCCATACCATTTATTGACAGGATTTACCCCCAGAATATTACCTGGGATAAAAAATCAAAAAAACTTAACGTTGATTCGGAATATTTTAATATAAATGATCTCAGCATTTCACCCAAGGCTAATGGGCTTTTGATAGAATTGTTTTTATCAACGGCATTGGCCTATGAAGTATTTGTCACTGAAGGGAACTGGATCAATATTTCGGTCAGGGATGGAAAGCTTAACAGTTCTCGGATTTTATCCCGGCGAGATCATAGATATATGTATGATCTCAAAGCCCATCAGGTAGCTGGAGCGGCCCAGGTATCGATAAGGTTAAAACGGACTATTGAAAACTGGCATCATAAAATCCAATACGATCCCACCCGTATTCAGATATCCATTGCTGATGCCGGGTTTGAAATTGAACCTACGGATTCGCATAATAATATTGGACCTGATGACCGGATCGATGTCATCGTGATTGATCCGGGCCATGGGGGCAAGCAGTATGGCGCTGTTGGCAGAGATGGTACAAGAGAGAAGGATGTTGCTCTTGAGATAGGAAGAAGGTTAGCCAAGCTTATCCGCAAAGACAAGCAATTTAAGGTCATTATGACTCGCGACCGTGATGAAACAGTTACTCTTGAACAGAGGGCAAAAATAGCCAATGAAGCCGGAGCTGATCTTTTCATCTCTATTCATGCCAACTCAAATGTCAAACAGCAGGTAAGAGGTTGGAATGTATTTTATTTGGCGCCAGCCAGAAATGATTCTGCTCGAGGAGTAGCCCAGTTTGAAAACAGTTCTTTTTTAAGAGATCAGGAAGTATCAGATGAAAATGATAACAATGATTCTAAGGATCTCTATAATGACCCTGTATTATCAATTCTCAATGAAATGATTATGACCGAATTCCAGACTGAATCTCAGGATTTTGCTAAAATGGTTGACAAAGAATTTCGGCGGTCTCTTAAAACTCCAGCCAGGGGAGTGGATATGGCTGGTTTTTTTGTATTAAATAAAGTATTCACTCCGTCGGTTCTGGTTGAGTGTGCTTTTATTTCCAATAAAACCGAAGAGAAGCTTTTAAAAAGCAAAGATTATCAGGAAGACGTTGCCGAATCGATTTATAAGGCAATTATGCGTTTCAAAGAGAAGTATGAACAATAATTATTTCTTCAATACATATTATTTTTGGTGATTATCAATTTATTCTTTTGTAAATATCAATTATGAAAATGAACTCTCCCATAGGACTCTTTGACTCAGGAGTCGGCGGATTAACAGTTTTTAAGGAAATTGTCCGTCTCCTGCCAAGTGAGGATGTTATTTATTTTGGTGATGTCGGCCGTTATCCCTACGGTGGCCGCTCCAAGGAAATCATTACCAAATTTACTCGACAGGATATAGCCTTTCTTCTGGAGCATAATGTCAAATTTATAATCTGTGCCTGCAATTCGGCTTCATCGGTTGCCCTTGAGGAAGTTATTGATGATTATGAGATCGAATTGATAGGGGTTATCGAGCCGGGAGCAATTGCTGCGGTGAACAGAACCAAAAACGGGCGGATCGGTATTATTGGAACTCATGCTACAATCGGATCAAATGCTTATGCCAAAGTTATCCATTCTCTGGATGCGGAAATGAAGGTATTTTCACTGGCCTGCCCTTTGTTTGTTCCTCTGGCGGAAGAGGGCTACATTGAAAAAGAGGCGACTTATTTGATCGCCAGAGATTATCTTCAAACCATGCATGATGTTGGAATTGATACACTTGTAATGGGATGCACTCATTATCCCTTATTGAAAAATATTATATCAAAAGTTATGGGAGATAAGGTAATTCTGATTGACAGCGGAGAAGAGACTGCCAGAGAAGTACATAAAAAACTCGTCAAAGCAAACCTAATTAATGCAAAAACTGACGAAATCCCCCAGCCAAGTGGAGATCATAATTTTTATGTTTCAGATGTTCCGGACAAATTTTCCTCAATTGCCAGCCGTTTTTTGGGACACCAAATAGAAAAAATTACCCGTGTGGATATCAGCCATTATCCTGAAAAATCTAAATTATAATTTCATTTTCTTCAAATTCAATTCGCAGGCTAGACCGTTTAACGTCTATTCCTATAAGTCGTTGTGAGACAGTCGTATGAGTTGTTGCTGGAATTTGGAAGGTGTAGTAGAATTTTTTATACTGATATAGATAAGTCATTAAATAATCAGGAAATCGTTTGACACATCCGTACCCCATCAATATATTTGTTAATTATTTTTCGCCGGTTGTGCGTCTAATAATTAGTTAGAAATTTATTTGCTGTCATATAAGGAGTTGAAAAAGCATGGTATCGTTATTTTGGAAAAGTCTCGCATTGATTTTCATACTAACCGTGTCTGTTTTCGGACAAACCAATTATACTATTGAAGGCTTTAAGTTTGAATTTCAGGGAAGTGGCGCCAGAGCTGAAGGTATGGGCAAGGCCTTTCTGTCTGTCTCCGATGACAACACTGCCGGAAGCTGGAACCCGGCTGGGTTATATGAGCTTGATCGACCTATTTTATCGTTAAGTTACGGTTCCGCTATGCCGCGTGGAAATACACAAACGTTTGACGGTTTTTATCGAAATGAATTTGGAAATTTAAATGAACATAGCGGTTCTTTTGGCGGAATTAACGGTATTAACTTTGTGGCTCCCCTCAGAATCAAAGGACATCCCTTTGTTGGGTCATTCAGTTTTACTAAAAATAATGATGAATATCAAGCTTTCCAGCAATCTTATACGTTTTTAAGGGTTACTGCTATCCCTATTTTTGGAAATCAAATTTTCTATGATTCGACGAATTTCCTGCTTGGTTATGAAAGCAAACTTGAAGGAGGGATGGCTTCGGTTAATTTTAGTTTGGGAACAAGGATTTATCAGAATTTTTCCGCAGGCGTTGCTTTAAATGTTTATACCGGTAATACTGTTCTTGAAGTAAACCAGTTAGCCTATAGTGATTCAGTTCTGTTGTATCCTTCCTTACAGATGGTAAGAGGAGCGGAAAATGTTCAGGTTATTGATTCGAACAAATTTTCAGGATTTAACTTTACCCTCGGTACTAAATATAGCGGCAATAAATTTAATGTTGCCTTGATTGTCAGAACTCCATTTTCCTTAAATGTTAAAACAGGGAAATCCATATTTGTTGTCAGTAGTATCAATGGGCAGCCAATTATAGAAGGTACTGATACGACCTATTATGATGATATTTTGGTTAAATATGACGTTCCTCTTATTATTGGTGGCGGAGTTTCATTTAAAGCTACTGAAAAATTATTATTTGCATTGGATGCCGAATATAAAGGGTTTAGTAGTTCAAAAGTTAAAGTTCGTGATTCGCTCTTTCTTGATCCAGGTGGTGACAATACCGAATTCTTTACTGAAGTTGACCCACATTGGAATAGTGTATTAAGTTTTCGCGTTGGCGGAGAGTACAAATTTAGTTCAAAAATTGGTATACTCCCGGTGAGAGCCGGCTTTGGTTATCTACCAAGAGTTGACCCTAATTATGAAGTCGCAACACCTTATAGCTACAATACTTCAACATCAACAGAAAACGCTTTTTCTGTGGGGACGGGTATCTGGTGGAGCCAGATTCATCTTGATTTTGCTTATACCTACAGCACCTATGAGAAGAAAATGATTGGCATTAATCAAGAAACCGTGGCTCTGCAGGATTTATATCTTGAAAAAAATAAGGATCATCACGTTAACTTTACATTTACCGGATATTTTTAGAATTATATGATTTTTTAAGCGAGCAAATTTATTTGTTTGCTCGCTTTTTATTTTACCCTAATTGTGAAATAATGTTTGCCGATAAAGATAGTGGAATAACTATTTGGGAGTAAAAATGTACGAGAAAGTTAAATTATCCAAACGACAGATTAAAGAAGATAAATTTACTACTTTTATCCTAAGTTCAAAACAGCAGGTTCAGGAGAACTGGCAATTTCTGGCAATAGGTCTTGTTATTGTAATTCTTCTTATCGTGGCTGTGGCTTATTATTTTAACAACAAAACTGCTGCGGTGAGTGAATCCGCTCTTGATTATGCCAAAGCAGTCGGCGAGTATCGCAGTGATAATAAGCTGGTAGCATCGAATATGTTCCAGCAGATTGTAACTGATAATAAGGATGATCAGATTACCGAAAAATCTATGTTTATGCTGGGTAAAATAAACTTCGATATGCGCAATTATGCTGAGGCTGTCCGCTACTGGGAAGAGTATATTGCTAAATATAAAACAAATAAACTAAATATATCTTCAGCCTATGCCGGTATAGGCGCCAGTTATGAAAATCAGGGACAGTATACCCAGGGAGCTGAAAATTATCGAAAAGCTGCTGAAATAGATCCTGATGGACCACTTGTTGGGGATTTTTATACCGGGGCTATGAGAAATTATATTCTGGCCGGAGATAAAGTAAAAGCCAAAGAACAACTGGATATATTGAAAGAAAAATTCGACGAAACAGATCTTTATATCCGGGCAGCTCGCTACTATGGTGAAAAATCACAAGCTATAAAATAGAAATTTCTCCATTTTGGGGGCGATCCAGATGAATCCGGTTAAAGTTGCTATCCTTTGGCATATGCATCAGCCAAATTATGAACAACCTGGATCAACCAAACTGGTTCTACCCTGGGTTAGACTCCATGCTATAAAAGATTATCTCGATATGCCGCTGCTGGCCTCCGGATTTGATAATCTGAAAGTTACCTTTAATCTTGTTCCTGCCCTGCTGGATCAATTGCAGTTATACATTGATGGAGGCAATGATCGTCACCTTCAACTCAGCCGAATCAGAGCTGAAGAACTCAGTGATGAACTACGCCTTGAGATCCTTCGCAGCTTTTTCGTAGCCAACCCGCCCCATATGATTGATCCTCATGATCGCTATCGGGAACTCTATCGAAAGACAATTAAAAACTCTGATGAGTCAATCCTTCCATCCCTTTTTTCCTCCGAAGAAATCCGTGATCTTCAGGTCTGGTCTAACCTTGCCTGGGTTGACCCATATTTTAAAAATGAAGAACCGATAAAAAATCTTCTGGCTAAAGGAAGGCATTTTACCGAAGAGGAAAAGCACTCTCTCCTGGAATGGCAGATAGCATTAATAATGAAAATTATACCTGCCTATCAGAAGCTTTACCAAGATAACAAAATTGATATCTCATTTACACCCTACTATCATCCGATTCTTCCTTTGCTATGCGATACCGATTCCGCCAAAGAGGCTTTACCGGGGATAACTTTACCGACAAAGAGATTTGTTCATCCTGAAGATGCTGAGAAGCAGATAGCTATGTCGATGGAAAAATTTGAGAAACTTTTCGGACGATCGATGACGGGAATGTGGCCGTCGGAAGGATCGGTTTCGGAGGAGGTGGCCCAGTTGTGCCTTAAACTAGACATAAAATGGATTGCGACCGATGAAGAGATCCTGTTTAACTCACTAAAAAAATCAGGCTTGAATGTTGATGATAATCCCCTGCATACAGTCTATGAATATGGTTCAGGATTGAAATTATTTTTCAGAGATCATGCTCTCTCTGACCGGATTGGTTTTGTTTATTCTAACTGGGATGCTGATAAGGCTGTGGATGATTTCCTTTCCCATATTAAAAACATAGGGAAACTTCTTCAAAAACAAAATGACAATACGGTTATTCCGGTTATTTTAGACGGTGAAAATGCCTGGGAATATTTCCCCAATGACGGAATGGATTTCCTCAGTAAGCTTTATAAAAACATATCTGAGGATCCCGCTATCCAAACAGTCACTATGACTGAAGCGGCTGAAAATATTACTCCGCGGAAATTGCCCAGACTTTTTGCCGGGTCATGGATCAATCATAATTTCAGAATCTGGATTGGGCACCCCGAAGACAACAAAGCCTGGGATTTACTCTCAAAAACAAGAGAGTCGCTTGAGAATTATTTATTGAAAAACCCTGGCATTAGTAATGAAAAAACAAATGCCGCCTGGAAGCAGATTTATATCGCTGAGGGTTCGGACTGGTGCTGGTGGTATGGGGATGAGCACCGGGGGGCATATAATGGAGAGTTTGACAAAATATTCCGCAATCATTTGATGGCTGTATATGAAATTTTGGATTTGGAAATCCCGATTGAGTTTTATACACCCATCTTCCGCAAGCAGACTATTACCCATATCATCCAGCCGGATGATTTAATACATCCAATAATTGATGGCCGTCTCACTCACTTTTATGAGTGGGCTGGGGCGGGTTCGTTTGATTGTGTCGAGGCCGGCAGCACTATGCACCGGGCGGATCAAATTATAAAAAAGATTCACTTTGGTTATGATCATGAGAGTCTCTACATTAGGCTTGACTTTATTAATAAAAAGTCATTAAAATCAATCAAGGACCCGATGCTGCAGGTTATCCTGTTTGCACCGGAACCGGTTCATTTTGATATTTCATTGGGATCGGCTGAAAAAGAAATCAGCATCAATGAAAGCATTTACCGGGTTGCCTTTGACGAAATACTGGAACTGGCCATAAAGCGCTCCTTCATATGCGCTTCCGGTTTTGGCGATTTGGGAATGAACCTGTCGATATTCGATGGTGAAGCCCTTCTGGAAAAATGGCCGGAGGACGAACCGTTGAAATTTAAAGTGTATGAGGCCAATGGAGAATTGTTCTGGCCCTTCTAAGGTGCCGGCAATTACCAAATGGGGATTATTCCCCAGGGAGATGCTATGAGTGATTCGTTTTTCAAAAACGACCCCGAAGAACAACCCCCCAAAGAAATTCCGGTACTGAATCAGGATGCTGGACATAATCGACCCGGAGATATTCCCAAAAGTGAGGGATTTACTTCCGAGGAAGGACGAATGGCGGCGGTTCTGGCTTATATTCCGTTTCTTTGTTTTATTCCTCTTCTGAATATGAGAGATAATAAGGAAGCCCAGTTCCATGCCCGCCAGGGGGTGATGCTCTTTCTTATTGAACTGGTTGGCGCCCTGTTTCTGATCGATGGCATCTCTGATTTTGTCTTCAAAGTAATTCTTATCCTGGCCTTTGCTCTTTCCGTAGCAGGGATAATTTTTGCACTTCAGGGGAGAAGCTATCGCCTCCCGATTATAGGTGATCTGGCTGACAAAGCCAAACTCTAACAGGCAAAGCCTGATTATTATTATAAATATCTCGTTTCCATTGATGGAAGATTAAAAACATGGGAGTCATATAGTGAATAAGAAATCATTTCCAATATTTTTCAGCCTGATTTTATCAATTATGATCTTAATCTCCGGCTGTGCCACCACCGGTCCGGGGGGGAAGCAGTCGTTGATAATCGTTCCGGTTGAACAGGAAGTCTCTATCGGAGCCGGGATGGCTGAAGAGTTGGAGAAGACTGAAAAGTTTTTGCCCGATCAGGAATGGCAGGATTATATCAACAGAGTCGGACAAAAGATTGTTTCTGTTTCGGATCGCAAGGATATCGAATATCATTTTAAAGTTATAGAATCGGATCAGATCAACGCCTTTGCCGCCCCGGGGGGATTTGTCTATTTTTATTCGGGACTACTTCGGGAGATGGATAACGAATCAGAAATGGCGGCGGTGATGGCGCATGAAATTTCGCATGTGGTTGCCCGCCACAGTGTCAGAAATATTCAGGCGGCTCTTGGTGTCTCGATGGCCTATGAGCTTGTCTTTGGTGATGAAAATAATCAGGTTCGGGATCTCGCTATCGGAGTTGGGATGAATTTACTTTTTGCCAAGTATTCCCGCGACTACGAACGCGAAGCCGACAGTTACGGCATTCAATATATGGTCAAAGCCGGTTACAATCCCCAGGGAGCGGTGACGATGTTTCAGAAGTTGGCAGAGTTAGGGGGATCAGATGGAGGTGGTATTTTTGAAGCATTTTCAACACACCCTGAGAGCCAGGAACGTATTGCCAACGCCAAATCCCAAATAGCCAATATGCAGTTGTCATCCACACTGATCACCGGCCAATCCAAATACGATCAGATGAAATCCAGATTACCAGCCAAGAAGTAAGAAATTAGCTTTAATAATTAAAACGTAATGTGTGTTGTAAGGCAGGATCCCATAGTGATCCTGCCTTTTTCATTTTAGCGAGTTGTAGGGTGGATCCGCTTGCGGATCCGCCTTTATTATAATCATCGACAATGAAGATGGCAGGTCCGAAAACGGACCTTCCCTATGGCCCCTGACGACTCTCTGAGAAGAAGTAAAAATTCATTGAGATTAAATAATTGTTTTTGTAGGGGGATCCGTTGTTTGTGGGCAGCAGATGTCCTCATCTGCCCATGAAAGCTGGTATCCATGCTTTTATGTTTCTGGCAGACGCCCTTGTCTGCTATCAAATAAAGCAGGCAATGCCTGTGTCGAAACCACAGAGGTTTCGACCTATAATACTTTAGAACGATTTGCCATCTGTTCCTCAAATGCTTTCCAAAATAAATCCTTTAAGGTATTGTGTTTCCGGCATGGCTTGTAAAACAGGATGATCCGGAGCCTGTGTAAAAAAGTGTCGAAGGAAAAAGTGTTTACCGGTGCTGATTGCCGC
>JBDRQG010000276.1:0-8224 GCA_043826475.1 bacterium | reverse complement strand
CCTAAAAGAGAGAGATTTTAAAGAAGTTGTGGGGAAAATTTTGAAACGTGAATATTCTTTGTTAAGAATTCTAAAACTCAGGGAGTTTGCCTGTCAGGACCAATTGTTATCAAGATATTTATAAATTTATAATAAAATAGAAGCATCCACATCCTACTATTTTCGACAATCCTTGTCACATAGCGGCAGTTCCACAGGCGCAGCCTGTTCCCCCTCCTGCCGCTTATTTTTATATCTATTTGAACCAAAAAAATATATTTTATTCCATTGTTTAAATTGTCATCTTGCATCAAATATTTTAACAAAGTATTTTTATTATTATGAAACAGTGGCCAAAACCTATAATTATAAATACAAGATTTGGCCCGAATTACCTTTGGCATATCATGGCTGTTGCTAAAGCAGGGTATGATTCTGAATACGCAGATCTATATAAAAACACTATACAACTTGATGATCTCAGATATGTGGAATCAAAAAAATCTCTTTTAGCCTTTAAAGAAGGTGAGGGAGGAGATTTATCAGGTTTCTTCAGCATGATACCATCCTGGTTGCACCTTGAAAATCGTAGTGATTTCGAAAAGTATTTTGATACTCTGATTGCCGCTCTTAAAAAAGGGAGCTTGTTACCCATTGTAGAAACTTTTAAAGATGCTGATTGGTCCGATTTGTTTTATAGTGAATTTATAAAACGTGATAATCTCCCCAAAGATAACAAAGAACTGGTATCAGTTTCACAAAAATTAGCATCAATCTACCTTAATAATATTGACAGCTATAACGCAAATGTATGGCCTATAGCAGAAAATTCCATGCGTTCTAGAGTTGAAGAATTAAATAAACATTTTAATGTAATGGACTATATTGCCAAATGGGAAAGTTTTCTCGGTATTCCATTCGAGGCTAATTATTATGAAATTGTTCTCTGTTTTTCCAATAAAAACGGACCGGATTACAATTCGCTGGGATACAATGGCAACCTGTTTTATTATGATAAACCTTTCAAAAAAACATGCCAGTTTCTCAGTCATGAAATCGGGACCCACCTTTTGATAAAATTGGTTTTTAAATTGTCATTAGAACCTAACCTTGATTTTCGTAAATTATATTCTGCCTATGAAAATCTTGTAATGTTTTATAATAAAATAATCCTGGGGACAGAAAATCTGGCATACAATCAACCGGTACATTTCAATGAAGATTACTATCAAAAAGAATATCATAAATTGTATAAAGAAAATATGAGTCCGGAAGCGATGCTCAGGAGTGTTCTTTAATCATAAAAAAGAGGATAATAAATTGTCTAAAGCAAAAAATAGCTCAAATAACTATCAGATTTATTCTCTCTTCTTCCTTTCAGCCATAATTGTTCGCATTGTTTTCCATTGGCTGACTAACTACACTTTTGATGATGCCTATATTACTTTCCGCTATGCCGAAAATATAGCCAACGGGTTGGGATTTGTATATAACGCCGGGGAAAAACTGCTGGGAACTACCACTCCCCTCTTTACTCTGTTATTGGCAGGTTTAAATGTAATTGGAATTCCGGTTGCCACCTCGGCTTTGCTCATATCCCTTATAGCATCGGGCTTGACAGCAGTAATTGTATATCGCTTTGCCAACGTGATCGGTTTTAGTAATTTCTCATTTATCCCTGTTATCGTCTATATCTTCTTCCCCCGCTTGCTGGCAATAGATACAGCTGGTATGGAAACCGCTCTCTTCACCTTTTTGGTTACCTCCGCATTTTATCTGCAATACAAAAAATACCACCTGCAGGCAATTGGGATAACCTCTCTATCGGTTTTAGTCAGACCGGAAGGATTACTGGTATTGGCAATTCTATTTCTTTACGATCTGTTTTATCAAAGAAGCGGACTACTCAAATCTATATTAGTTTCAGTAATAATATTACTCCCCTGGGTGATCTTTGCTATTCTATATTTCGGCTCAGTCATTCCCCATTCGATGACTGCTAAAATGGTTTTTTATGAGCATGTCTGGTCATCACCTGCATTGGATAATTTTATCTTTGTCATGGGCTGGCATAACCTGTTTGGAATAGTCCTTTCAATTCTAGCCGCAATAGGGTGCTGGTATTTAATAATTAAGTTTCGCTATGGAGTTATTGAATTATTCTGGATTATTGCAACGATAGTCGCTCTGACATTCAGTTCGACCTTGGTATTCCGCTGGTACATTGCCCCGATCTATCCTATTTATATTCTCTTTGCATCAGCAACATTATTATTCTTACTCGAAAAATTCAAGTCAATTGAACTCTCGACAAAACAAAGTAGAATTTTCATAGGAACCTGCCTCGTTGCCGCTTTACTGCTGGCTAATTATCCTAATGTGAAGAATTATCAAAACGAGTGGAATATTCTCCACACGATTCACAATGATATTGTTAGTTACTTAGTGAAGTATGCAAATGCAAACGATGTGGTCTGCACCGAAGATATCGGCTATGTAGGTTATTACATTGATAACAAAATATTAGACAGAGTAGGCTTGGTTTCTGAAGTCTCGGTCTTTTATAATAGGGAAAGAGCTTATGCAGATTTAATTCTTGATCAAAAGCCACGATGGTTAATAATATCTCCCTCAGATCCAACTGCGGATATATTATCGGATGAAGTCTTCAAAAAGCTGTATGAAAAGAAACAAAAATTCACATATACCGGCCTCACCGAATGGGAATTCGAGATCTGGGAATATAAGATTAAAAAAATAATGGATTATAGATAGTTTAAGGATCGTTAACATTTATTTCATGAAAATATCTCAATTATTAAAAACCAAAAAAGCAGTCATTTTTGACCTGTTTCATACTCTGATCAGCTTCGATGATTCAGGCAGACCCTGGACCTCCGAGGTACTCGGAATTGAACATGAAATATGGTCCAGACAACTGGTTGAAAATTCGCCTGATCGATTATTAGGCAAGATCAAAGAACCCTATGAACTTCTTGAAACATCAGTTCATGCCATCGATCCCGCCTTTCCGGAAGATATCATAAGAAAAGCAACCGAAAATCGTTTGTTGGGTATGCGAGATGTAATTGTTAACATAGATAGGAATATCATCCATACTCTTCAATCAATAAAAGACAATGGCAAAAAAATTGGGCTTATTAGTAACGCTGACTATCTTGAGATCGATTCATGGGCTGATTCGCCTCTGGCACCAATATTTGACAGTACTATCTTTTCATGCGAGGTCGGATTAGTCAAGCCTCAACCGGAAATATACAAATTATGTTTGAATGAACTTGAGGTGTCACCTGAAGATTCGGTTTTTGTTGGGGATGGCGGGTCGGATGAACTCCTGGGAGCTCGCGAAATTGGAATGACCACCGTTATGATGACAGGAATTATAAAGAGACTCTGGCCTGATTTGATTGTTAAACGTAAAGACCAGGCGGATTATATTATTGAGAGTTTAACTGAACTTATATAAAAGGCAGAACCGATAAATAGTTCTGCCTTATTTCCCTGTAGATTAATATCAATAAGTCAGGAGCACAGGGCTTCTGATCTACTCCAGAATAATCTTGTAGGGGCACAGCATGCTGTGCCCTTACGTAAAAAATATTACTCAAAATTATCCCGTCACCGCTTGTTCGAGTTGGAAACGGCGGTAAATCTTCGCATACAAACTCTCTTTACTAATTAACACGCTATGTGTCCCGGTTTCAGCGATTTTACCATTATCCATCACAAAAATATTATCGGCCCGTTCCAGCGTATCGGGACGGTGCGTGATAAGGATTGCAGTCATCTCCGGCATGACTTCATGCAGTCTTCCCCAGAGGGCCGCTTCGGTTTTGGAATCCAACGCCGAGGTGCAGTCATCGAGAATTAACACTTTCGGTTTGCCAACCAAAGCTCTCGCCAGAGCCAGGCGCTGTTTCTGTCCGCCGGAAATTGCCATACCACGCGTACCGATAGGGGTGTCCAATCCTTTCGGAAACGATTTCAGGTCCTCGCTGAACTGGGAGACTTCGATAGCCCATTCAATCAGCGAATCCGAAATACTCTCCCGCCCGAATACGATATTATTTTTTATCGTATCACTAAACAGAACCGGCTCCTGTGGCACATAGCCGATATTCCGTCTGAGATCAGACAGGGAAAACTGCTGAAGTTCGCGGTCATCCAGTTTAATCGTCCCGCCGGTCGGATCAACCAGGCGTGGCAGCATATTTACCAGCCAGCTTTTACCCGAACCGACCCGTCCGACAAAAGCCACCGTCTGACCAGCTTTGATTTCAAAAGAGATATTATCAATGATACTTCTTTCCGAATCCGGGAACTTAAACATAACCTGGTCATATTTAATGCTCCCTTTAAGTTCACCATTGCTATGGGCGCCGTTGTCCTCAACCATCGGGGGAACATTTTCAAGTTCCAGCAGGCGATTGATCGAAACAGCCGACTGCCGCGACTTCACCAAAAACTGCCCGATATCAAACATCGGAAAAACCAGCCAGGTGACATAGTAAATAAAAGTAGCCAACTGTCCCAAAGACAATCCGGAATACAAGACTCTGTATCCACCGGCAACAAGGACGATGACCACTCCAAACTGCCAGATATAATGATAAAGCGAGTCGATAAAACTCGTCACTTTGACTGCCGAAATTTCAGCTTTCCTCCGTTCCCGGGCGGACTCGTTGAATTTCTTCATCTGAGCCTTCTCGCGAACATAGGCTTTAACCACTCTGATACCTGAAAAGCATGATTCCATAATATCATTAAAATCCGATATCCGCTTCTGAAGCTGGTCATAACGTTTATCAAGCAGCGAAGAGCTGATAAAAAATATGACAATCAGCAGCGGCAGAGGTCCGGCTGTCCATAGAGTCAGAATCGGATCAATTGTCGTCATCATTATTACGATAAAGACGACCCCCAGAGTTGCTTCGTATAAACGAAAAATCCCCGAACAGGCGAACCATGAAAGTTTTTCGGCGACATCATCGGTCATACGCGTAATAAGATCGCCGCTCCGGAATTTATTAAAAAAGTCCGGACCCTTACTGGTAATATTATCAAAGGTCCTCTGACGAAAAAGCCATTCCAGTTTGAGATTCATCCATGCCCGCCACGACTGAAAATAAGCATAGAGGACATGCGACACAAAACCAAGAATGATAAAGCCGATCCCATATGAGAAAATCACATCGATATTAAATCTTCCGGCCAGATTTCCCAGCCAGTCGGTTAACCAGAATGATTCAGCTTTACCCGTTTCAAGGACATTTATAGTCGAGCCGATCAGCCTCGGAATTGTCACCTGCAGAGCCACCTGTATCGGCGTTAGTATAAGCAGGATCGCCAGCACCCCGGGGTAATTGCGATAATATCTCCAAAACCATTTTATTTTATCCAGCATTTGAAACTGCTCCGTTTTTATTTTTAAATTGCAGATGGAACAGCTTAGAATAATAGCCGTCCTGCAGCAGTAATTCCACATGCGTTCCCTGCTCAATAATCTCACCTTGTTTTATGACCAGTATCCGGTCAACATCCAAAATAGTTGAAAGCCGATGAGCTATAATCAGCGATGTCCGATTAACCATCAGGATTTTCAATGATGCCTGTATCGTCCGTTCCGTTTCAGGATCAACCGAACTGGTCGCCTCATCAAGAATCAGCACATCAGGATCAATCGCCAAAGCCCGGGCAAAGGATAGCAGCTGTCTTTCTCCCCGGCTGAAATTGCTTCCCTTCTCGGATATTTCTGTTTTATATCCTTCGGGCAGCTTTTTTATCACCGGTTCAACAGCAACAACCCGGCAGGCATCGATAATTTTATTCTCTGCTATCTCCTCAGATTCCAATCCAATATTGGAGATAATATCTCCCGGGAAGAGAATTATGTCCTGAAGCACCAAACCAAACTTGCAGCGCAAATCGGCTTTGGAAATATTTTTGATATCGATACCATCAACTGTTATCCGCCCTTTCTGGGGATCATATAGTCTTAACATTAGTGATATCACTGTCGATTTTCCGCCTCCGGTCACACCAGCCAATGCGATCCTTTTGCCAATCGGAATTTCAAATGAGACATCTTTTAAGATCCAATCTTCATCATCAGTATATGAAAACCAGACATTTTCAAATTTTATCCCTTCTTTCAAACCATTCCATACTACCGGCGACACCGGATCCAGAACCTGTGGTTTGATTGCCAAAATCGCAAAAAGACGTCGGCCTCCGGCTATACCTTTCTGGAATACGCCTAATTGTTCGGCAGTCCGCCCGATCGGATCGAATTCTTTCCAGATCAGAATGATAAACATAACTACCGTACCGGCGGAAATATCCCAGAATGCTCCCGCCAACAAAATCAAACCAATCTTAACCCACTCAAAATAGAAGAGCAGATTAAAAAAGATACAGACCGCTATATTGACATAAGCATCCTCGCTGAATTTGCGCTCATTAACGCGATATACCCGCTCACGGGCATATTTTCCACGATGGAATATCTGTACAATTGACATCCCATGCAGAAATTCAGTCAAGGTTGCCGTTACTTCAGCCATCCGCTTTCGTACTTCCAGAAAACGATGAGTCGTAAGTCTATGAAATATCCAAACCAGAATTATCAATACCGGAAGAAACAAAACCAGAATAAGGGCCAGCCTCCAGTGGAAATAGAACATGATAATATAAATTCCAGTCATCAGCACCAGATCACCTAAAATCAAAACGACCGTATTGGTAAACAGCATCCGAAGCGACTCGGTATCGGATTCTATTCGCGCCATCAGTCTTCCCACCGGGTGTTTGTCAAAAAATGGGACATCAAGGGATAACATATGATCAAACAGCTTCTGTTTGAGTTTGAGCATAATATCCTGTCCGATTATTTCCAGCTTTACCCGTTGCATATACTGCAGAACAATCGTGATGATCTGAATAATAGCAACTGCCAGTCCAATCTTTAAAAGAGTTGTAAAAGCGCTGTCTATAGCAGATTCACTGGCAACTTCTTTCAGAGGGCCATCAATAGCCATTTTCAACAGCCAGGGCCAGGTTAATGATAAAATTGTTACTATAATCAAAAGCCCCAGACAGAAAGCCAGCCGCCATTGATGTTCTTTTAGAAACGGCGTTAGTCGTTTGAAAGCATCGAAAACGCTTATATCTTTTTCTTCTTTGGTAATTTTTTCGTTAATGTATAAATCCGAACTCATTTTTATCCTCGCATAATCCTTTAAATCTCACTACTTCCTCAGGGGCTAAAAAAAACCCGCCGAAACTTATTAAGTTGCGGCGGGTTAAGAGCTTATATGTAAAATCATCTACACTCTAAGACGGACTCCTCCCACCGCTAATACACCACCTTGCGGTGCACAATTATTCATTTTTCTGATTCTAATCATTAAAGAATAATCTCCAATTTTTAACGGTTAAGAAATCTCATCTTATTGTTGACGTACTTTCTATCTAAAAGGTTTCATCTAATATAAAAATTGTTGAAACTTTGTCAAGTCACTTTCTGATTTTTTTGTCAACTTTTGAATTATTATTAATTATAATCTTATATTATACTCATATTTCACTAACAACAATATCTAAGATTAAATTGTCCAATATCTTAAGTTGAAGAAAAGATTTTAATAGCCTTGATTTTTTAAAAAAATACTTGATATTGTATGGTAGTAATAACAACAGAGGTGAAATTGAACAGCGTGCATGTAAATTCCATATCGTCCGAACTTCAAATAAAACCCAATCAGGTTTCTGCAGTTATCACACTTTTAGATGATGACGCCACGATTCCTTTCATTGCCCGCTACCGTAAAGAAGCCACCGGCAGTCTGGATGAAGTGGTTATCACAAGTATTCGCGATCGGATCAAACAGCTTCGAGAATTGGATAAGCGCCGTGAAGCGATTCTTAATTCTCTCGAAGAACGGAACCTTCTGACCGATGAATTAAAAAATAAAATTAATAATGCCCCCAGTATGGCAATTCTTGAAGATATCTATTTTCCTTTCAAGCCAAAGAAAAGAACTCGTGCGACGATCGCCCGCGAAAAAGGGCTGGAACCGTTGGCTGAATTAATTTTTGAGCAAAATAATATTGATCCTGTCAAAGAAGCTGAAGCATTTATAAATCCTGAAAAGGAAGTTAATACTACCGATGATGCCTTAGCCGGGGCAAGAGATATTATGGCTGAGTGGATCAACGAAGATGC
>JBDRQG010000275.1:0-2014 GCA_043826475.1 bacterium | reverse complement strand
ACCAATTCTCGCGTTTTGGTATTGGTGTACAGATCAATACATTGTCCAAAGAATTCTCTCCGCAAAATCGATTGACGACGCTCGAAAAGGTTCTTTACTCGCTGCATTATTGAAACTTTCTCCAATATTTATTCTTGTAATCCCAGGTTTGATCGCCGCTGTTAGTATTCCAGGAATAAACGGAGACGATGCATATCCATTGTTAATTATTAGCGGAATTCTTCCGAGCGGCATTAAGGGTGTTGTCATCGTCGGACTGATTGCCGCGATTATGTCTTCGCTTGCAGCGGTATTTAATGTTACGGCAACTCTTTTCACCTACGATCTTTATAAACCAAAAAATCCTCAGGCAAGCGAGAGAAAATTAGTTCTGATTGGAAGATTGGCAACTATGGCAACCATAGTTCTGGCAATCTTCAGTGTAAGTTTAGTTAAGATAATCAATACACAAGTTTACATTTTCTTGCAGGGAGTTCAAGCATTTATTAGTCCACCTATAGTGGTAGTATTTATATGCGGAATTTTCTTTAGAAAGGTGAGCTCAAAGGCTGCATTGTGGACTTTAATAATCGGAGAGACCATTGGTGTTTCACGGTTAATAACTGATGTCCTGGTAAATTCTAATCTCATAACATCACCCATATTGTTTGCATATTCTCAGATAAATTTTCTTCACTTTGCGTTTATATTGTTTGCTTTAAGTTCGACTGTATTTTATGTAATCAATAGTCTTGAATCGGTGAAAGTTGAATTGTTATCTCATTCAAGTATTTACCCATTTGAATTGTTTTCAGCAGATTTTAAACTAATCGGGAAAAATATTTTTTCATTAAGAGGTTATAGATTTAATATTCTTCTATCGAGTTTAATTCTATTAATAATAATAGGAATATGGGGAGTTTGGAATTGAAAGTTTCTATAAACAAAATCGTAATGACTCATTTGTTCTCATTTAATAAAAAATCACAAAAACTTATTTGAAAGGAGAATTATGAAAAAATTCTTTATAGCCATATGGCTGATTGCTTTCGCGGTCTCTTTGCAAGCCCAATGGGTTTACAATAAATTTGAGACTGCAGCAGCGGATACATTTTTTAGGTATCCTCCAATTGCCCCTGGACTTGCAACAGGAAGTGGCAATCTGATCTTGACCGATAATACTTCCAATCCAGCACCGTTTCATGGTAATGCAGCATTGAAATGTGTATGGACGGTACATAGTACTGAATCATGGGGTGGGTTTATCCAGATGATGCACTTAACTCCTACTCAAGATGCAACATATATGGATTTTTCTTCTGGTACCCATTTGAGAATAAGGTACTATACTCAAACACCCTCTTCAAAACCGGGATTAGTGAACATGCGCTTTAAATTGCATGAAGCAGGTGGTACTTCAAATTATTGGGCAAATCAAGACGATCACGAAGACTGGTATTTCGAGAAAGCCGGAATTTACGATGCTGCACCAGGTTGGAATGAACTGTTAATTCCCTTAGTCGATAGAGGTGCTGGTGGTGGACCAAACGACGAAGGATTTTCTTTACCGGGCTGGAGTGGTCAAATGAACAATGGAGAACTCGATCTCGATAAAATTGTCGGTTATAGTATTGAATGGACAACACCCGGCATTCCAAGTCAGGGTACAGCATCGGGAGTTGTTTTATGGGATAAATTGGAACTGATCGGATTCCGTTATGCTCCACTTACCACTTTCGACAGTACGGCAGTAAACAACTTTTTTGTTAAAGATTTAATGGGATGGGACCCTGGTAACCAAGGGTATCTTAACTTCACAGATGTCACTGTGAGCCCATTTGAAGGATACTCATCATTAAAGGTTGATTGGCAGGTCCATATGTCTCAAAGCTGGGGCGGCTATGTTAATTTCACCCGTAATCTTTCTGCAGGAACTTTTTTACCCGATTTAACTGCGAGAACCCATCTGCTTGTGGCATTAAAGGTTCAAATAGCGGCATCGGTTGCAGGTAGAGGGACTCTTCGTTGTATGTTA
>JBDRQG010000274.1:0-8660 GCA_043826475.1 bacterium | reverse complement strand
GCGCAAAGATTGTTTGTTCTGCAAAGAAGATATTCATATTTCTTATTTGGCAGGAGCGGATGAAGTGCTTTTGATTGCGGAAGCCCTAGATACTCAAACCTTGGAAGAAATGATGTGGTTAGCCAAAGAGTATCGTATGCAGGTGCTTTGTGAAGTACATAGCCGTAAAGCCTTGGCCAAAGTTTTGAGCTTGAATGTTCTACCTACGGCAATTGGAATTAATTCCCGAGATCTTAAAACTTTCCAAGTTGATCCTAGTGTGCCGTTTCGATTAAGACCGTTTATTCCGCGCAATATTAAAGCGGTTTATGAATCGGGGGTTTCGGAACCATTTTTGAATCGCTTGATCGGTAATGCTGGCTTTGATGCAGTATTGGTCGGCGAATCTGTAGTCAAAGATGCCGAGCGCGTGCGGTTGATCAAAAATTTTGTAAATGAATTTAATCGCGGCGCGCAAGAAATACCCAATTATTTTACTAAATTATATAATCTTAAGCGTGATATTATCGTTAAAATTTGCGGCATTACTAACATCGAAGACGCCTGGAGGGCGTATAGTTTGGGTGCAGATGTTTTGGGTTTTGTTCTGACCAGTTCTCCGCGCAAAACTGATCTTAAGTTTATAGCATCTTTGTCCAAACTAAATGTGCTCAAAGTTGTGGTAGTTGGTGATATTGGCAAAGACAAGCTGACGGAATTAAGTGCTTTAATCAAGCAGGGCGTAATTGATGGCGTGCAGTTTCATTGCTGCAAAACTCCAGAAGTTGTGCATGCCTTTGGCGGAAATGCCTATCGGGCAATTGTCCTTAAATCTTTGGCGGATTTTAAACACGAAAAATTTATTCCTCAGGTTTTGTATGATGCCAGCAAAACCGTAGCGAAAACTAAGGGGAAGTTAATTCCTGCTAACTTGCGCAAGCATTTGCAGGGTGGTTGGATAGCCGGCGGCCTAAATCCCGGAAATATCAAAAAATTAATCTCACAAATCAAACCGCAATTAGTTGATGTCAGCAGCGGTGTCGAAAAAGAACCGGGGAAAAAAGACGAAGCAAAATTAGAACGTTTTATTCAAGGAGTACGCAATGCCAAAGTATTTTGGTAAATATGGTGGTCAATATGTTGGTGAAGTTTTAAAACCGGCCTTAATGGCTTTGGAAAAAGCTTTTGGTGAAATTCGACAAGATCAAAAATTCTGGCAGGAATACGGACAATTACTTACCGATTATGTGGGCCGGCCAACGCCGTTATTGTTTGCCAAAAACACCACAGAAGATTTGGGCGGAGCCAAAATTTATATTAAATTAGAAGGCTTGGCTAATACTGGTGCCCACAAAATTAACAATGCTCTAGGCCAAGCTTTATTGGCTAAGCGCATGGGCAAAACCAAAATTATTGCGGAAACCGGCGCCGGCCAGCATGGAGTAGCTTGTGCTGCCGCTTGTGCCAGATTGGGCTTAGCCTGTGAAGTTTTTATGGGAGAGATTGATATGCGTCGTCAACAGCCCAATGTTTTTCTCATGAAACAATACGGCGCTATAGTTACTCCCGTTAGCGCAGGAACTAAAACACTCAAAGATGCCGTGAATGCTTGTCTTAAGCGCTGGGCGGAAGATATGGACTCGACTTATTATTTGCTGGGCTCAGCACTTGGCCCCTATCCCTATCCGGATATTGTGCGTGAATTTCAAAAAATTATTGGTGAAGAAACCAAGACGCAAATCTTAGAGCGTGAAAAAAAACTTCCTGATTATCTTCTGGCTTGTTGTGGCGGCGGTTCTAACGCTATTGGTTTTTTTACCGCGTTTATTAATGAAACCGGTATTGCCATGTTAGCCGATGCGGTCGAGGCGGCCAGCCGGACACTGGATAAACCGACTCCGGCTCGTCTCGATGCCCTGATTCAACGAATCATTAATGCCCGTTTCCAGTCGGGTGAACTCGATGAATGTCCCTTGACCTTACGGGATCTGGCTAAGATAAGAAAAGCCTTTGCCAAAGTTCTCGTAGCCTCATTTCACCACCGAGTAAAGTATCCACAGCAAAAAGAATCGATGGACGGAATTAAATGAAGCTGAATATCTACAAGCAGACAAAAGTTCGCCTTCCACGTCAGAAGTTGAATGCTATATTTACAAAACTTACGAACAAAGAACTTCCCCTCAAAAAATACGGGCAGATAAATTTAATCTTTACCACTGACCATAAATTGAAGGAACTCAATAATCAATTTCGAGGTATCAATCGTCCGACTGATGTCCTCTCTTTTAATATTGACCCGCCTGATCATGCTGATAATATTTATGGCGAAATATATATTGCTGTTCCATACGCAGCAAAACAGGCCATTCAATATGGTAACTTGCTTGATGAAGAATTGCTAAGGTTGTTTTGCCATGGCATGCTTCATTTGTTCGGTTATGATCATAAAGAAAATCCTTCTGCGAAAGTGATGCAGGAGAGGGAACTGTTTTATTTGAAAAATATCAAAGTGAGTAATTTGTGATTGAGTTAGCTCTTGTACTATTTATTATAATTTTATATTTCGTAGCCTACATAGTTTCATTGTATTCGCTTGCGGTTTACATTGATCCCGATGATATCGAATCGCTGCTGTCAGAAGTTTCCAAAATGAAAAGAGACTTTTTGAGGCGATTGGCTGATGACCCTCAGGGTTTCATGCAAATATCACGCGTATTTAAATCGTTTGTATTGATATTATCATCCGCTATAATATTCAAAGTAGTCTCCCAGTATACCATACATCCTGATGTTTCAGTTTACATACAGATTGCTGCTGCCCTTTTATTTATCTGGGTTATTTATCTCTTTTTTGTAGAATACCTGCCCCGCCGTAAATCGCGGTTGGCTATCAATGAAAAAATGACACGTTATCTGTGGCTGATTTCGATCGTATATTTTGCTTTTTATCCTATTGTGAGTGGTTTGCGGAAAATATTGAAAAAGATCTCCATCGATACCAAAGTTACCGAAGAAGAAAAAGAAGAGATTGTGGAGCGGGCCATTGAAACTCTAGCTGATCAGGCTGGGATCAACGAGACTCTGGTCGAAGAAAATGAGATCGAAATGATTGGGCAGATATTCCAGCTGGATCAGACGGTTGTTCGTGAAATTATGATTCCCCGTATTCAGATTACTGCAATCGAAAAAGGGATGACGTTCAAAGATATAAGGTCATTGGTTTTAAAAGACGGGCACTCCCGCTATCCGGTATATGATGAAACCATAGACAATATTATCGGCCTTATATATGTCAAGGACTTGTTCAATAATCTCCCTGAACCGGGCGAGACATTTGTTATATCTAAATTATTGCGTACACCCTATTTCGTTCCGGAAACCAAAATAATCGGTAAACTGCTTAGTGAATTCAAATCAAAACACCTTCACATTGCCGTGGTGGTTGATGAATATGGAGGGGTAGCCGGGTTGGTTACGCTGGAAGATATTATTGAGGAAATATTCGGAGAAATCCGGGATGAACATGATTGGGAGCAGGATGAATTCTCGCCGATGACTGATGGCTCTTACCTGGTAGATGGCAAGCTTCTGGTTGAGGAACTGCAAGAAAAGCTCAATACCAATTATGAGCAGGGGGATTATGATACGGTAGGAGGATTAATTTATCACTTAGTTGGTTCGGTTCCTAAAGTCGCACAAAAAATTAAATGGCACGATATAGAATTTGAAATCGATAAAATCGAGGGGCAGAGGATTGTCTCGGTCAAGGTAAAGCAGTAGATTCTATATACTTTTCAGCTAATTAAAAATTCAAAAATATTAATCATTATTGAGCAAAGTGTTTGTAGGCCAGGTATAGTATTAATAATGAAAAGGCTATACCGGCCAGAAAACCGGTCCGGAAAGTATTGATTTGCTTCGTGAATTTATTTTTTGCTGTGGGAGGGGGAAGAAGAGAATGGCAATGTTTGCACAAAGCAGCCCCTTTGGTTATTGGCTCCCGGCAAAAAGGACATTTTGATTTCTCTGTTACTAATACCATAATGAATTATGATAATTTTATATTCCCTGAATCAAGTTTTAATTTTATTGGAATATTTGTATTTTTTTGATGAAAGAATTGTTTGTACATTTTATTGTTAAAGCGGATATTATTTTGTATCGTTAGTAAGGTTAATAAGGAATTTATGAAGGGATAAAAGTGGGAAATCCAAATTGGGTTACAAAACTGAATGAAAGCCTGATCTATTTTACCGACGAGTCCGTGCGTGAATTTGTAATGGAAGGATCCGAAAGCTTACCCAGTCTGAATGAAAAAGAAAAAGCCCTATGGGTTAAAGAAGCGCTGGATAGACTCGATAGTATGGTTCCTGATAAAGATATCCGGTATGAAATAATGACCAATTGTTCTTGCGAATGCGCTGATAACCTTATTGAAAATTTCAAGAAAGAATTTCAAAAAAATAATGACATTGATTCTCTTTTAGATAAAATGTATAAAAACCCGTTTTATGTCCGTCCTCGAAGAGAGGGGGATATAATTTATTTTGTAAAAGTCGCGTGTAATAAAGAGAAATTTGACCGGGCAACAAGTCCGGACGAGAAAAGGTATAATTATTGCCACTGCGATTATATCAAAGCTGCCGATCTGCCGATTTCACCAACTCATTGTTTTTGCAGCGCTGGCTGGTACAAAAGAATCTGGGAAGGGATTCTGGAAAGACCAATTAAAGTCGAGATGGTAAAATCGATCATGCAGGGCGACGACAAATGCGAGTTCGCAGTTTACATATAATAGTGTAAGTGTTATATTTGGTTAGACTTATAGCTATAATATAAAAGAAATCATCAAAGGGGGTAATTATTGTCCCTTTATAATCATTAAATCTAAAAATCGATAATCGCCAACATTTTCCATATTCGCTTGTAATTGATCCAAAGAATATAATGGACAACAAAAAACACTTTACAAGGGAGAAAGAAAATGAAAGCAATCCAAATCATTAAAACATGTATAGCCGCAGTACTGCTGGCTATAATCCTGCTGACGACGGCTGGCGTTAAGGCATGGACCGCCCAAAACCCGGTCGATCTGCGGCAGGTTGAGATATCAACGGATCAAGTTCTGCGGGCATCGAGAGATGGTTGCACGACAGTCTACTACTACGATGACACCTGCACCAATAGCTATGCCTGGCCAATGCCGCAAGACAGCACTGACTGGTTTGCTGTGCGCTTTACCAACGAAGTGTCGGAAGCTTGTACCCTTGGCGTCGTGCGGGTCAAGCTGTATCGCCCCTTTATGGTCGGAACGCCAGATCTACAAATCGGTGTTTACGATGACGATGGTTTTGGCTTGCCGAGTACGCTCCTGGCGACCGAGACGGTATCTTATGCTTCGCTGCCAACTGAGAACTTTGGATGGGCAGAAGCTGATTTCAGCCCCCATGGTTTCATTGCTGGTACGGGATCAGAGTTTCACATTGGAATAACTACCATCGGTGAGGAGGGTGATACATTGTTTGTCCTGTCTGATGCCGGCACTGGACCTCACGCTGGAGAGGATCGCTCTGAGACTCGGTCTCCGTCTGATGGGTCGTGGTATACTCTGAACTCATTCTATGGAATAGACTATGTCTTTATGATCGAAGCAGACATGTACTGTGCCGTGTATGCGAGTATTTCCGGGACAAAATTTAATGATGAAAATGGCAACTCAGTTTGGGATGTCGGAGAAAACCCTCTTGATAATGTTGACATAAAACTTCATGGCGTACTAGATGCAGGTGGAACTCTTGATCAAACAACAAAAACTGATTTAGCCGGTAATTATATGTTTTATAATCTTCCTCCGGGTGACTACTCAATTCAGGAAGTAGTACAATCATGGTGGAACGCTCAGACTTATCCGCTGACAGTAATGCATACTATAGATAATTTACAGTATACTGATCATTTAACCGGTTACGACTTTGGTAATGATACTTTATGTGAAGGGACCATTACCTCCGTAACCTGCCTTCATGGCACCGATGATAATTTTAATGGTCCCGAACCGTCATACATGAGTACTGGATTGCATGATTACATTATAAACAACTCTCCCGGAGGAATGATTGTTGAGGATTTTGATCAGCCGGCAGATAATCAATGGTTTGGACATACATTTAATGACTGCTGGGATGATGAATGTGTGGTTATCGATGCAACTCTTACTGTAAAAGTCAAAGCATCGGCCAGTGGCTCAACCACTGATTATCTGGTTTTAGGTGATTATAGTTCAGGAACATATGGAAGAATTTGGTCAATGAAATTATCTGATCTTGAATTATTAATGGGAGGCGATGGCATCTGGAATGTCGGCGATGTTATGACTATCGTTCTTGATCTTGAAAATCTACCACCCAATGCATGGCTTCCGACTAATATTCTGGCTGCTTTACAGGATGGAGATCTCGACATTATGATTACCGACGATTCTTATGTTGATTACATCAAAATGGATGTAGACCTTTGCTGCAAATGTACTGCCACCGGTGATATCAATGATGATGGAATGCCTCTTACAATTGGTGATATATCAATATTGATTGACCATTTATTCCTTTGTGGTCAGGCTCCAGTCGAATTGTACGAAGCTGATTTAAATGGTGATTGTATTATCGATTCAATGGATATAATAGTTTGGCAAGATTACATGACCTATGGCTATTCAGTTTTTGATCAATATGGGGGTTATCCGGTACCAACGTGCTGTGACCCTGAGGTTGTAACTGTACCGGATACGGTAAATATTTTTGGATTAGAACATATCTCACTTGGAACCGCCTGTTTTAGTGATAATGGCGAAGTTCTTAATGTCAGCCGCATTGCTATAGATGAGACTGAAATTCATGTTAGCGCAGACAATGATACAATTATAGTCCAATATATTCCTGCAGAAAAAGCGGCTGGTTCAGGTGGTGGACCTTATAATACTTCAATGTCAAACCTGGAAGATGCCGGTATTGCCTGGCAGGTTGGTTTTGAAGAAGATACTACGCTTGAATCAGGTGCTTCAATACAGACTTTTAATTATGTTAAGATAAATGAAGATTCAATGGTTGTCGAATGTTCGGCTGTTCAGACTAAGCAGGAAAGTGGTGGTTGGGCATTAGGTGTTAATTCTTTTGCATCTTCATATAATGTTGAAGCATATCTTGATGGGGAATTGATTTGGAGTCAAACAAGTATTCCTGCAATCAGTGATTGGTTCCAGATTGGATTTTGTGGTCCAATCATTGCTCATGAAGGAAAAGCTGCTGGCTCAGGGGGTGGTCCGTATAATACATCGATGTCAAATTTGGAAGATGCCGGTATTGTTGCTATTGATTGGGGAGTAGAAGATACTTCTATAGTTTGGAACTGGGCTTCTCAGGGAGTAACAGACCTGATAGTTGATAAAATTCAAGTCAGCTTCAACAGAATCGGTGAGAGAATGACGGTGGCAAGTATTGGAGCTTACAATATACCTGAGTATACAATTGTCTCAGAATCTCAAACAGTCGATTACAAAGGTGTTGGTGTAAGTAACCTCGGTAACGCCATTATGAACTGTGTGGATACAACCCTGGTTGTCAGCAATCTCGGTCCCAGCGGTGATGATGGTATTGCACCCTGGTTGCGAGGCGATGCTAAATCAATAGTAGAAATTATTATGGATAATCCTAATCTTGGTGGTGAATTCCCGGTTGGTGGTTCTATAAGAGTAGGGTATGAGTTTGCCTCTTCAGTTGATGATACTTATTTCCCTGCAGAATCATTCTTTGACTTTGCTGGTTCCAACACATGGAATCTTGGTGTTCTTAGTGATACTGATTCGTATACCGTTGTTGCCTACAATGACGAAGAGAGTGTTTTTGAAGTTTCAGGTGTCGATGCCAGTTCTTTAGGGTATATTATTGAAACTACAAAGGGTGTTTACCCAGTTGGATTTAGCGGCTCAACAAATGGAAAGCCTTCAACGATAGTGGCAACAACAACTGATTATGATTTTACGGCATTTCCCGATGGTGTTCAATGGAGTTGGAGTGCTCAGAGCGTATCTGATCTAACTATTGATTACCTCTGTGTGGCTCCAAAAGTTGATGACTATGACGATGGTGTCCATAGTATGACCCTTTGTGGACAGGATGGATCAAAAGCAGGTCCGATCTCTGTTACGATACTTGATATTAGAACTTCTTATGGCGGCTGCTGTATCGGTATGAGGGGTAACGCCAATGGTGATCCTGGTGACAATGTACTGGTAGATGATCTTGTATATTTGGTTAATTACATCTTCAAAAGTGGGGTTGCACCTATTTGTCTCGAAGAAGGAGATGTCACTGGTGACGGAAGTATCTTAGTCAATGATCTTGTTCTCCTTGTTAATTACATCTTTAAAAGTGGACCAGCTCCTTTGAACTGTGGCGAAGTTGCATCGATAAGAGCAGGTAAACTATTGAATAACAATATCACCCTATTGGCCGAATATAATGATGGAAAAACCACTGTGACTCTGGAATCTCCAATTGATCTAAATGGAATCCAGATTGATATGACCGGTGAAACAAATAGTAATCCGATGAGTTCTCTCGCAGGATTAGATCTCTTTTTCCATCAGACAGGGACTTCCTACCGAGTAGGAATGCTTGATATGA
>JBDRQG010000273.1:0-6161 GCA_043826475.1 bacterium | reverse complement strand
CTTCGTGGAATACGATTACAGCCCCGGAGCCAAGCATCGATCCTTTTTCTGTTAGTGATTCATAATCTAGATTGACATCGATCATATCCGGCAACAGGAATGGCGTTGATGAACCACCGGGGATAACCCCTTTGAGTTTTTTACCACCAAGAATACCGCCGCCATAATTTTCGTCATAGATAAGTTTTCTCAGCGGAAAACCAAGTTCCACTTCATAATTACCGGGACGATTGACATGACCAGACAATGAGAATATTTTACTACCGCATGATTTTCCCGTGCCGAGACTCTTATACCATTCCCCTCCGCGATTAATAATATGCGGTACACTGGCCAGTGATTCTACATTATTAACAATAGTCGGACAGGCATAAAGTCCTTCAATTGCAGGAAATGGCGGTCTTATTCGAGACATGCCCCGTTCACCTTCGAGTGAATTTAAAAGAGCTGTCTCTTCACCGCAAATATAAGCGCCACCGCCGGTGTGAATTATCATATCGAGATCATAACCACTGCCATAAATATTCTTTCCCAGATGCCCTTTAGCGTAAGCTTCTTTCATCGCGGCTTCCATCTTTTGGGAGCAGTAGACAAACTCACCCCGGATATAGATAAACATAAGATGGCATCCGATAGCATAAGATGCAATGGCCATCCCTTCTATAACAGCATGAGGATCACGTTCCAATAAAACGCGGTCTTTACAGGTACCGGGTTCTGATTCATCGGCGTTGCAGCAGAGATAACGGGGTTTGGGAGAATCTTTGGGAATAAAGCTCCACTTCATCCCGGTTGGAAATCCGGCTCCACCGCGGCCTCTCAGACCTGAGGTTTTAACTTCTGCTATAACTGCATCCGGCTTCATGCTGTCCAGAACTTTTTTCCAGGCAACATAACCGCCATGTTTTACATACGTATCGATCTGATATTGGTCAGGATCTTCAACGTATTTAAACAGATGTAAGCGATCGCTTTTGGCTGCTTCAGCAGCATTTGTTATAACCGGTGAATAAAACATCAGCCTTTATTTTTCAATTCTTCTAAAATCTGATCAACCTTTTCAGGGGTCAGATTCTCATAAAATATTTCATTTATTTGCATCATCGGGGCGGTAGCACATGATCCCAGACATTCAACTGTTATCAATGTAAACAAATCGTCATCAGTAGTCTCCCCTTTGACAATTCCTAATTTATTTTCAAGATATGTTATCAATGAATGGGCTCCCATCAGAGCACAGGAAATATTATGACATACCTGGATAAGATATTTCCCGCGCGGTTCTTTGGGGAACATAGTATAGAATGTGGCCGCTTCGGCAATCTCCAACGCCGGTATTTTAATAATCCGTGAAATTTCAGTATAAATATCAGGATCGACATGCCCAACCTGCTGATAGGCAATAGTGAGGGCAGGCAGTATAGCCGATTTCCGGCGAGGATACTGCTTCGCCTTTTCTTTAATCTTCTTTACCGATTCTTCAGTCAGAATCATCGGTCAACCTCACCAAGAATAATGTCAATCGATCCAATGGCGCACACCACATCCGAGAACAAACAACCTTCCACTAACTTTGGTAAACAACCAAGATTTACAAAAGCCGGCGGACGCACCCGAACTCTTCGGGGTTTATTAGTGCCATCACCAGTAATAAAAAAACCTATCTCCCCTTTTGGAGATTCAATCCCCTGATAAACCGAACCAACCGGGGCTTTAAAGCCTTCCGTTATAATCTTAAAATGGAAAATCATCGATTCCATTTTCTGCATAATATCTTCTTTAGGGGGCAATACCACACCGGGGACATGAGCCCGGTATGGGCCTTCAGGCATGCCATCCAAAACCTGTTCGCAAATTTTAAGCGATTGGCGGATTTCCTCTAAACGTAAAAGATAACGGTCGTAGGCATCGCCGTTTTTGCCAATCGGAACTTCAAAATCAAAATTTTCATATCCGCTATAAGGATTTTCTTTGCGAAGATCATGCTTTACCCCACTACCTCTGAGCATCGGTCCAGAGAGGCAATAATCAATGGCATCTTTAGCTGAAATAACCGCCACTCCTCTGGTTCTTTGAATGAAGATTTCATTGTCAGTCAGCAGTGTTTCATAATCAACCATCCGCTCGCGGATTACTTTAATTGTATTCCGGACTTTCTTTTCAAAATCTTTCGGTAGTTCATGAGCCAGCCCGCCGATACGAATATAACTGGTCATCATCCGTTGACCGCCGCAGGCTTCGTAAATATCAAGAATAAGTTCTCTTTCGCGAAGAGCATAAAGCAACATGGACATAGCCCCCAAATCAAGGGCATGAGTACCAAGCCATAACAGGTGGGAATTTACTCTGGTTAATTCGGCCAGACAAACCCGAGCCCATTTTACTTTTTCAGGTACCTCTATATCCATTAATTTTTCAACCGCAAGGGAGTAACCAAGATTGTTTGACATTGGAGCCAGATAATCCATCCTATCGGTACATGGCAGCGCTTTGTGATAAAGCTTTGATTCCATTGTCTTTTCAATACCAGTATGCAAATATCCTATAACCGGCTTAGCGCTTATTACCGTTTCGCCATCAAGCTCAAGAACAACCCGTAATACTCCATGAGTAGAAGGATGCTGAGGACCCATGTTAAGTGTTAGTGTTTTAAGTTCAGCCATTACTTAATCACCTCAGGCGGCTTATCTTTGTTCCAGCTGAACTGGGGTTTTTCATAAGTTAATGGATAATCTCTTCTGAGTGGGTGGCCTTCCAGTTCATCGGGAGTCAGAATTTTGGTCAGGTCAGGATGACCTTCAAAGATTACACCAAAGAGGTCAAAAACTTCCCGTTCGAGCCAGTTGGCGCCATTCCATAAACCCGTCAGGGATAATATTGTTGGGTTTTCTTCCGGTAAATTGACTTTTAGAAAAAAGCGATATTTATGACTAAAAGAATACAAATTATATATAATTTCAAAACGACCATTTTGGGCTTGAGGGTGTTCATACCAGTCAACCGCAGTAATATCTTTGAGAAATTTAACATCCAACTCATTATTTTCAAGCAAGGCTTCACAGATTGGAAAAAGAGATTCCGGTTTGATATAGAAAGACTGTTCCCTGCGGAAATCATCTTCCCGGATAATAGAATCCTTGAACTTTGAGTTTAAAAATTGTCTAAGTTTCTCTTCCATTATCTATCTACCGAAAAATATTATCCTTTTCGTCCCCACTCTTCACGGTTTTTTTTAATCGATTCTTTGTTAACCTTCTCAAGCAGTTTCAGAATACCTTCCATAAGCTGCTCAGGGCGAGGAGGACAACCGGGAACATAAATATCAACCGGAACAATCCTGTCAACCCCCTGCACCACAGCATAGTTATTAAAAACACCTCCGCATGAAGCACAGGCTCCCATCGAAAGAACCCATTTGGGATTGGGCATTTGCTCGTACAAAGTTTTAATAATCGGAGCCATTTTAACCGAAACTCGACCGGCAACAATCATCAAGTCCGCTTGTCGAGGCGAGGGCCGCATTACTTCCATACCATAACGAGACAAATCAAAATGAGGTCCATAAGTTGAGATCATTTCAATGGCACAGCAGGCCAGACCAAACCCCAAGGGCCACATTGAACGGCGGCGGGACCAGTTGACCATTTTGTCAAGAGTAGTCAATATAATTGAATCGGGAATTTTTTCTTCTAATCCCATTTAAGTGCTCCCCGACCCAGGACATAGAAATATCCAACCATTAAGATTGCAACGAAAATTAGCATTTCAATAAAACCAAACACCCCCAGTTTGCGAGAAATCACCGCCCAGGGGTAAAGGAAAATAACTTCGATATCAAATAATATAAATAAGATAGCAACCATGTAGAATTTAATAGGAACCGGTGTTTTGGTATTGCCTTGTGGCTCTATTCCACATTCATATGGCTCCCCTTTTTTACCCAGTTTAGTACGATAACCAATAAATATAGACATAAAGGCTAATAAAAGGGCAATTCCGGTAGCTACAACTACCAGAAGTATTATAGGAAAAAAAGTGTCAAACATAGAGTTCGAATTTCCTTATAAATTTTTAAGACTTTAGCTCAATCCAATCAAATTGTCAAGCTTATTTATATACTTTTTAGATAATACGTAATTCACGATATTAATCGTAAGATTTTGATATAGTTTTGTCAATAAATAGGTTATAAATAAATTCCCATGTTTAATTCAGCAGCATGGTTGTGAAAAAAATATCAATATTATTTTGTAACCAAAATACGGTGTGAATCAAGGATTGGGCTTTTTTCAATAATATTATTCAGCTTTTTGGCATCAAATCGGCCATAAGCTGTAGAGAACCCATAAAATTCATATTTTTGCTTATCCTGATTAAAATTTACATATCCTCCGCCACAAATTGAATAATCAGATTCATAAATTTCAAGAAAATCCGGTTTATGAGACCAACTGAAGGCAAGATTGTTTTTATTGCAAAACCATTCTATTAATTGGGCATGATATGAAAATTTATCGATTTTCCCGGTAATAAAAATCAGGTTATCAGAGTTTTTTAGAATTACAAATTTATTAGCTGGTCTTTTTGGACTTATTATAAAAGTATGTGATTGAAAAATATCATCAATATCAATAACGTTTACATTCATCAGTTCTTTTCCTCAGATGCCTACTCTAATATGATTGGAATAAATCCAACCCCTCTTCTTCTTCCAGGCTTCAATCCGATAAAGTCCTTTTTCTATTATTTTATATTCGAGATTATCCGTTTCTGATTGTAAAATTTCGACACCGTTATGAATCAATTTCAATTTTGCCCGTGATGGAAGTGAGACAATAAGCCGTGAGTTTTCAATATCATTTAAAGTATCGCCACAGGTTGCTTTACTATTACTATTTTCAGCGTAGAATTCAAAACCATCGGCACTCCCCCAGCGCATATTTGAGCTAAATATCCGGCAATTGCGAATGGCATCGTACAATTGTTTTTTGGCTGTTTCAAAATTTTTTGACATAGGCTCATTAAGTATAATGTGAGTGCGAAGACATCGAAAATGAACTTTATAAGGGAAAATCTCTACTTTTATTGGACCAAGTTTAATGGGAAAGGCATGAGCATCGACACTGGCAATCCCAACCACTTTTCTTTCTTTGTTCCAGTCATCCCACTGTTTTAGGATTCTATCAGTAGGCCCTACCATGGATTTTCTTGGAGATAAAGCCATAACCAGCTTGTTATATGGGGTGAGCTTTTCCATCCATTCGGACATCTGGTTCCAAAGTTCAACTCCGGTAAAACCCTTCACGCTGTAGTCTGACCAGGGATATGGAGGAAATTTAATCATCCGATTTCGGATTTCATCGGGGTGAGCCATGATGCCGACTACATTATCATTGGCGCCAGCTTCGACATATTCATAAGGGGTCATATTTTTGGGGTATACTTCAGGCGAATCGAAAACCAAATAATGATGATGGTCGTTAAGATCATTGTGTTCATAACCAATCACGACCAATGTTTTCTTATAAATCCCCTCGTGGCCTGCTTTCCGATTATTGAGGTTCATATGGTCAGCAAACATCATAAAGTCAAGATCAGCTCTTTGACCGATGGCGATTACTTCCTCAATCGGCTTGGTTCCATCCGATTCAGTAGTATGTATGTGAATGGCACCGGAATACTGATACCAGTCGCCAACCTTTTTACCCATCTGAATTAATCCTCGTATGCGGAACCTTTCTGAAAATAACCAGTCCAATTATCATCATTATCACAAGCGATACAACACCCATTTTATACGGAAGTTTCTCATAATTGACGGTTTCAATATCTAATAAATTAATCGCAAATTTCCCCAGACTTCTTTCAGGGTTAAATAAATAGACGATAACTGTCCATACTAAGGGGCCGATAACAGCTGCTGCCCGCCCGGATAAAGAAAAGAGGCCGAAAAACCTCCCTAATTCTTCGCGGGGGACCAACTCTGCCAATAATGGTCGTGATACAGTCCATAAGCCACCCAATAGTATACCAACAAGTGAGCCAATAATCCAAACCACCGTCATGGAATCTGTCATTATAAATAAAAGAAGCGACACTACCCAACCATAAACTATGAGGGTCATCATTTTTTTTAACGACCAGGCTTGAGCAATCTTGCC
>JBDRQG010000272.1:0-3388 GCA_043826475.1 bacterium | reverse complement strand
GCTTCCGGTATTTTCATAAGCCCACATGTTACCATTACTCATACCAACTAAAAGATCAATATCTCCATCGCCGTCAAAGTCATAAAATGCAGGTGATGAATTATTCCCGGTATCAGGAGCATCCCAATCTGAATGCCGTGTCCAGGTTGGATTGTTGTCACTTCCGGTATTTTTATAAGCCCACATGTTACCATTGTTCATGCCAACTAAAAGATCGGTATCCCCATCTCCGTCAAAATCGTAAAATGCAGGAGATGCGTTGTTACCCGTTTCAGGAGCATCCCAATCTGAATAACGTGTCCATGTCGGATCGTTGTCACTTCCAGTATTTTTGTAAGCCCACATTTTACCCGTACCCATACCCACTAAAAGATCGGTATCCCCATCGCCGTCAAAGTCATAAAATGCAGGTGCTGAATCATTCCCGGTATCAGGAGCATCCCAATCAGAATGCCGTGTCCAGGTTGGATTGTTGTTGCTTCCGGTATTTTCATAAGCCCACATGTTACCATTACTCATACCAACTAAAAGATCAATATCTCCATCGCCGTCAAAGTCATAAAATGCAGGTGATGAATTATTCCCCGTGCTTGGGGCATCCCAATTTGAATTTCGTGTCCATGTACCTGCAATTATGGTTGTATTTATAACTAATATTCCCCAAAAGCAACTAAATATAAAAATGTATTTCATATCAACTTTATCTGTTTTAGCGAATAAATTTTTTTTCGCGTTATGGCACCACTCCATTATGCCAGCTATCACCAAACACCTGCAAATCTGCTGCATCAATTATCTGGTTTTCATTGGCATCTGTGTTTTTATTGTAATTGAAAAATCTTGCGTCTGTACCGGCGGTAAACTCACCACTGTTGGTCTGGTGCCAGACGTCTCCTAAGTGTTGCAAGTCTGCGGCATCTACATAACCGTCACCGGTAATATCACCAAATATGCGGCGGTAAAGGGCGAAGGTGGAAAAGGATGTTACACCGCTTACTGTTATTTTGTTATTTGCTGCATCTACTATTCCACCCAGCCACTGCCAGGTGTTGGTTGCGTTATTGTATCTGGAAATACCCAAATAAGCTGATGATTCGGTGTAACCGGATACATCAGTATCTGTGTAATGAAAAGTAATGTCGGTTGAAAATGCAGTTATACTTTCGTCTTTGCTAATGTCAAGATAGTAACCACAAACGTTTATACACGGTGCGTATGTTGGTGCTGTGTTTGTTTGCAAAACAGTTACATTTCCACTACCTGTCAAGCTGGCAAAATTCATTTGTACTGAATGACCATCGCCTGGTTCACTGCCTCCTTCATTGAAAGTGATTTGTGTGCTAACAGAAGCAGATTCTGTGTCAGAAAAACCGTTAATGGGTGCAGTAGATTGTACATAAATAGGATCTCCCATCAGAGTTCCGTGGTTTCCGTTACTTGTAGAATCATCAGCATTGTTATCAAACTTCCAGTATCCCACTAGATTTGGATCGGATTTATTCACACAGTGGTTATAGCTACTCTGAATCTGACTTGCAGTTCGAACGGTATTCCAATGTCGTACTTCATCAATTTGGCCTTTAAATTTAAACCCCGGATAATTCCCATCCGAAAATGATCCTATGGCCACATCTAAAGTATTTGGATTTAATCCTCCGTCTCCAGTTGTAGTGGCTGAAACCAATGACCCATTTATATATACTTTCCCTGCTGCTGTTTCACTATCAAATACACCTGCTATATGAGTCCACTGATTTGCTTGAATTATTCCAGAACCTGTGTCAAAATACCACCTTTCGTGAGCAAACCTCACGCCTGCACTTCTTAAAGACAACTCAATATGATTGTCGCTGCCATTATTCTCGCAGTATATCTGCTGATCACTGTTTGGATTTTCACAGCGTATCCAGGCTTCAATGGTCATGCTGTTGCGGGTCTGGAGAACGGCATCTTGTGGGATATGAACATAGTCCGATCCGTCGAGACTTATGGCATAACCCGGGTCATCATATAATGAATTTGTAGTCGTACTTACTATATTAGAAAGTCCTGACCAATTAGGTACCTCATCGGCTGTTTTAATTGCAAAATAGTAAGTAGTGTTTTGAGATAAGCCGGTTACTGTAAAAGTTTCAGTTGTACCAGCTTGCTGCGGAGAGGGTTCTCCTGTTGCTTGTGTTGCCGATGACCAGTTTTCGGATGTGATAGTTGATGTAGAATAGCGGGAGTCATATGTTGTGGCTGTACCTTGGTCGCCGTCATCTCCGGGGGAGGTCCAGGAGAGGTTGATAGATGTTGAAGTTGTAGTACTTACTGAAAGATTTGTAATTGTTGAGGGGGAAGTATTATCACCACCAATTATAAAGCTCTGTTCAGTAGCAAAAGCAGAGCCTGCAAAGGCATTATCAATTGCTTGAACACTCCAGTAATATGTTCCATCTGCTAAATTGCCTATTGTCCAACTGTTGTTATGATTAGTATTGCCTATTTGTGTAACTTTCCGGTAGCCATTGCCAATATTGGACATTGGTGACATTATTTGCGAACCACCGGATGTGGTACCTATTCGTAAATTATAGGTTAAAGCATTCTGTGAAGTCTGGTTGTCTGTTGATTTATCCAAGCTTAAAGTTACTGAGCTACCGGTCACTGAAGATATAAGATTTGAGGGCGCTGTAGGAACGGTGTTCACTGTTGTTATGTTATTACGATAAATCTTGGAAATACGATCACCTGTGTAATCCCAACCCGTTAACAGAATATCTAAATCGCCATCATTGTCATAGTCGCCCCACGCTACGGAACCCGAAGAAACGCCTGGCAACGTAGCAGAAATGTCGACAAAACTTCCTCCATCATTCCGATAGATTTTTGAGATATAGTCTGAAGCAAATGGGTCTCCCGTCAGCAAAATATCCAAATCACCATCGTTGTCATAGTCGCCCCACGCTGCTGAACTATTATTCACTCTCGGTAACGAAGCAGAAATATCCACAAAACTTCCATTATCATTCCGATACACTTTGGAGTTTCCAGAAATACTTGTTAATAGAATATCCAAATCACCATCATTATCATAGTCGCCCCAGGCAGCACAACCAAGCTGGGGCTCCGTTATAGAAGCAGCAATATCAATAAAACTTCCACCTCCATCATTCCGATATATTTTCGAGATAGGATTTGAGACTCCGTTGCCTGTCAGTAAAATATCCAAATCCCCATCGTTGTCATAGTCACCCCACGCTACGGAACCCCAAGAAACTCCTGGTAGCAAAGCAGAAATGTCGACAAAACTTCCACTATAATTCCGATATATTTTCGAGATAGGATTTGAGACTCCGTTGCCTGTCAGTAAAATATCCAAATCCCCATCTTTGTCATAATCACC
>JBDRQG010000271.1:0-6458 GCA_043826475.1 bacterium | reverse complement strand
CGTGTGCTCTTCCGATCTCAGTCCGGCTATTTATGGAAAATATCTTTTTGAAGGAAACTCCAACCTGGTCCCTTTTATAAAAGCGACAATTGGGATGGATATAGCAAAATTCAGTACTTTAGTTGAGAATAATGAAAATGGACGCCGATTCCGTGAGTTATCCTACGATCCGGGTTTGGCCTTTGGCTTGGGACTTGGTGTTTTCTATTATACGGCTGATAACAGCGGCTTATATTTGGAAGCCGATTATCACACTAATATGATTGATGATAAATCTGCTAATTATCAGGATGTGGATTATCCGATTGGTGAAAATATTGGCGTTATTCAAATTAATGCCGGTGTCAGGCTGCTTATCAACTCAGGTAACTAATTAGCATAAATTTTCGAAACCCGCCTAAATGGCGGGTTTTTTTATATATACAAACCATGATTTATTTTTTTTCTTAAGATATGCTTAATATCAAACTCCTCATAGTCGATGATGAAAAGTCCCAAAGGGATTTATTACAGGGATATTTAATTAAAAAAGGATTCCAGGTGACTACGGCTGGAAGCGGTGAAGAAGCTCTGGATATTTATCATAAAATCTTCACACCTGTTGCTCTTATTGATATGAAAATGACGGGTATGGACGGTTTGCAGCTTCTGAAGCGCTTAAAAGAGATAAATCCATTTATTCAGGTTATTGTTCTAACTGCTTTTGGCACAATTGAAACTGCAGTCTCAGCTATGAAAGCGGGGGCGTTTGATTATCAAACCAAACCGGTTGAAGATCTTGATGAACTTCTCCTGAAACTGCAAAAAGCGGCAACTCAGAACAGGCTTATTGTTGATAATAGAATAATGCAGGAGAGGCTTGATGAAGTCTTTCCAACAACAGAAATTATCGGTGAGTCATCTGCAGTCAAAAATGTAAAAAAGATGATTTCACTGGTGGCTGGCAAAGAGGCGACAGTATTGATCACCGGGCCTTCAGGTACAGGTAAGGAACTGGTAGTTAGAGCCATACATGCGCTTTCAAACCGATCCGACAAAAGACTGGTTGCAATCAACTGTGCCGCATTCCCTGAAAATCTGCTCGAATCGGAGTTATTTGGACATGAAAAAGGTGCCTTTACCGGAGCTGACAAAGCCAAACAGGGAAGATTTGAACTGGCTGATGGAGGGACTCTTTTCCTTGATGAAATCGGGGAAATGCCATTGACTATGCAGGTAAAGCTTCTTCGAGTTTTGGAAGAAAAAAAGATTGAAAGACTCGGCTCGGTAAAAGAGATTCCCCTTGATATTCGTATCATCGCAGCCACAAACAGGGTGCTTGAAAAAATGGTTGCTGAGGGGTCATTCCGTGAAGACCTCTACTATAGGCTCAACGTTGTCTCAATTAAAGTCCCTCCCTTATCAGAAAGACAGGGAGATATTATGCTTCTGGCTGAGAATTTTATCAAAAAATTCTCCCAAAAATCCGGTAAAAATGTAAAGGGAATTTCAGCGGGAGCGGCCGAAGTTCTCACCAATTATTCCTGGCCTGGAAATGTCAGAGAGCTTGAAAACATGATTGAGCGGGGAGTTATATTATGCCAGTCTAACAGCCTGACAGAAGATGACCTGACCGGTATTTCTGCTGATAGAGAAAAAGTAATTTCTATGCGGGAAATAGCACCCTTAGCCCTCATTGAAAAAGATCACATAAAATTCTGCCTTGATCAACTGAATTGGAATTTGGGGGAATGCGCCGAAAAACTTGGCATTCATCGTAATACTCTCAGAGCAAAAATCAAGGAATACAACCTGAAACAGGCTTAAATCTACTTCTCAACACCACTAAAACAGTGCATTAATAATATTCAACGCACAAAAATTGTGCGGCAGCCCTATTTAACAATCAGCACCTTAATGTTAAGGCAATGAATAATAGCAGCTTACGTCATTTGGCACGGAATATGTTTATATAACAACTAGAATTTGAAAAACAAAAAAGGAGTTTTACAAATGTTTCGTTCATTCTTTCTGATTTCAATGATGATTATACTAACGGTCGTTATCGGCTGTGATAATAATAATGATTCAGTATTGGATCCCCGCCCGGAACCGCCTCAGGGAGTATTCTCAGTAACTGGAGATGGATATGTTGATATATGGTGGGCTGGGCCATATGATAGGGATATTAAAGAATATATTATTTATGCCAATTCGGTTGGTTTAAATGCCGACTATGTTGAAATTGACCGCCTGACTGCAGATAATAACCCCAATCTTGATCTGATATATTATGATTATACTCATTCTGGAATAAATAATGGTACAACCTATTATTATGCGGTTGCCTCAGTTGACCATGCCGGACAAGTTTCAACTTTATCAGCTGAAGATGTTTTTGATACACCGCGTCCTGAAGGAGTTCTTTATCTTTATGATATAGCTGATAATCAAGCGAGTGCCGGAATGAATTTTGCCGCACAAGGTAGAGTTGATGCATCAAGCTCAGACTGCGATGCTTATGTCGATTCTGATGCCTATGGTGTTTATTATCTAAATGCAGGGGATATAAATTATTTCAGGGGAACGGAAATTCAGGGGATGGGATATACTGCATACTGGGATGATATTGGTTACGCACCGACTACTGGTTGGTCAGATTTAGGCTATGTAGAGATTATTATTGGACATACATATATTATTAAAACCGATGACAATCATTATGCCAAAATGCGCGTGCTTAATACCGATGGCACCGGAGTTCAATTTCAATGGGCTTATCAGACGGCTCTTAACAATCCGGAACTGATTGCTCCTCCGAAAAGCAATGAACAGACTCTATCGTCTGTTTATTCAATAAAGAGTAAATCCACTAACGATTTAAAATAAATCAAAAAAGCGAGGCAATTATCATGTTACGCCAAATGAAACAATTAACAATTTTGATGTTACTGGTTTTTTTGATCAGTACGCCATCGATGATGGCTCAAAATATTACTAAAGATATCCAGTACGATGATGAAAATTATGACGCCCAGAAATACGGTTACGATGATCGTTCTCAGGTTGATCGTTATCTTGATGTTGAGGTTTGGACCAATCACAATGACGGGGAATACTACGAAGGGGATAATATAGTCATTCATTATCGCGTCAATCGTGATTCCTATGTGGTTATTTATTCGATTGATACCAAAGGGCGGGTGAATATCCTTTTCCCAACTGATCCGACTGAAAATAACTATGTAGAAGCCGGGATTTCTTATCGTATGCCAAATAACTGGGATGATTATGAGCTGGTTGTCAGCGGACCGGAAGGGGTTGAGAATATCCAGATTATCGCCTCACGCGAACGGATTCCAATTCCCGATTGGTATCCGGTTTCAGGACTGATTTGTGACTGGGATGACCGCTATGAATTCATGGATTATATCAATGACCATTATTTCGTCAGGAACAATGCCCAGCGCTTAGCCTATGATCGTACTTCGATATATGTTGATGAATGGGAAGATTATTATTTCGAGCCGGTTTATCATCCGGTTTATCATAACTGGACTCTTTGCGGAAATGTCTATTTCGATTACCCCTGGGGATCGACGGTTTATATTGATGGCATATACTGGGGATGTACTCCTTTATATTTACCGAGAATTTATGTTGGCTGGCATACTTTTACAGTCTATGACCCCTGGGGTTATTGCTGGGAATCGGATATCCAGGTTTCCCGCAATCATACCATCTTGCTGGATCATGACATTATTCGTCCGGGTCCCAGTATTCAGTCCAAGTTTAAAGAGGTCAGAACGTCCGGTTATCTAAATCCTGTTAAGCATGGTTACTCAAATTTTGAAACCAAAAAAGCATCGGTAATGGCGTCAAAGAATGTTACCAGACAAAATATTGTTGTCGGAACCGATAAATCAGGCAAAGCCAATACCCAGGTTGTTACAATCAGTCCCAAGAAGAATGTACGGGGAAGTACCTCGATGATTAAAACTGATCGTGGCTGGGAGTCCAGTGGTATCGGTGAAAGTTCATCGACCAAAGGTAATGGCAAAAATTCCCGCCAGTCTGGTGTAGTAACTGATCTCTCTGGGAACGATAATTCCCGCTCCAAAGGGGAAGATTATGGGTCTTACAATTCAAATGGATCAAATAAACCTGGGAAGACTTCAGTAATAGTTGAGGGAAATTCATCAAGTCAGGGAAACAAGTCGCCAAAATCCACTGTCAAGACTCAGGAAAAATCATCAACTTCATCTGGATTCTACCAGAAAAAGACCGGAGACAAGGGTGGAAAGAGTAGTACTTATGACAGCGGTTCAGGTAAGAGTAAAGAGAGTGGAAAAAGCACCAAGACCTATAAGGAATCAAGTCCTTCAACCAAATCAAGCACTCCCTCCAATTCAGGCGGGTCAGTAAAATCGACCAAGCAATCGTCAGGGAAGAGTTCTGGTTCATCAGGAAATTCCGGTAGTAAAGGTTCCTCTGACCAGAAGAGTTCTTCCGGCGGATCCAAATCAAACGGAAAGGGAAAATAAGTAAAACCTAGAAAAATGGACTGTTTTGGTTTTATGAATGAGGAGAATATCAAATGAGAAAATGGATTACATACATAATTTGCACTCTGTTTTTATTTTCGATAAGCGGTAGTGCTGTGGCGGTGGAGAAAAAGACTAAAGATAAAAAAGAGACTGCTCAGAAAAATGAGACATCCAAAAAGACAGAGGCCAAAAAAGAGGATTCGAAAAAGACGACGACTACTACAGCAAATAAGGTCGACGACAAAAAGAAATATGACAATTTCGTAGATAATAATAAAAACGGAATTGATGACCGTCGGGAAGATCTTAAGAGTACCTCCGCATCAAAAAGTGCCGCTGCAAGTGATGCCAAGAAAACTGATGCAGATAAAAAAGATGTCAAAGTAGAAGTGAAAAAAGATGTTAAAAAAGATGATACTAAAGAGAAGAAAAAAGACTGACCTTTAACGCATATTAATTAACATCGTCTCAAAAAACCCCGTTTAGCCACGGGGTTTTTTATTTTATTTTTAAATTAAAATAGAGTCATTTGAATCATTTTAACTTGACTATTGTTAAAATATTTGTAACTTGTTATGCTGACTGACATTACGACTGCCATTGTGGCAGTCATTTATAAAATGGTGAAATTGTATGCCCTTCGAAAATTTGACAGAACGTGAAAAAAATGTCCTCTTCAATCTGATAAATTACTATATCTCATCCGCTGATCCGGTTGGTTCCAGAATCATTGCCAATAAATTCAAGATGGGTGTCTCCTCGGCGACTATCAGAAACACTCTTCAGGATCTCGAAGAACTTGGGCTCATTTCCCAACCGCATACTTCAGCAGGAAGAATCCCAACTGATCTTGGCTATCGGGTTTATGTAGATAAACTTTTAAAACCTGGTGTTCTTACCGAAGCTGAAAAGACAAAAATCAAAGAATCTATCAGGCAGGGTGGGCATGGAATTGATGATATCCTGGGACAGACCTGTCGTGTTTTAAGCGACATCACAAATCAGTTAGGTGTATCAATAGCTCCCCGATTCGAAGAGGGGTTATTAAAAAGAATCGAACTTATTCCCATTTCGGATGAGAGGATTATGGCTGTAGTCGTGGTCGAGTCCGGATTAGCCCGTTCTGTTATTATCGAAGTTGAAACATCTATTTCTGAAAATGTACTAAATGAAGTTGAGACGGTCTTAAATGAAAGATTAGCCGGTTTATCATTAGGGCATATAAGGGATACCATTAAGGAACGCTTATCAAATCTCTCCGAAGGGGGGCGTTTGATAAAACTTATTATCGATTCCAAAGAAAAAATCTGGACTGATGGCCGCCCCGAGGATATCAAATTTGCCGGAACGGAAAATCTTGTCATGCAGCCCGAGTTTGCTGATCTTCAAAAAATTTCAGAATTGGTAAAATTAATCGAAAACAGCAGTATCCTTAAAGATTTTCTCATTAAAGCCGGTGAAGAGGGACTGATTATCACAATTGGGCAGGAAAACCAATTTTCAAAAATAATGAACTGTTCCTTAGTGACATCAACTTACCGAGTGGGGAATACTACCGGGACGATCGGTATTGTCGGGCCGACACGGATGGCTTATGATAAGCTGGTATCGGTGATAGATTATACCGCCAAGACCATTACCGAGGCTCTATCCGGAGCAAAAGATTTGGAAAAGGGAAAAGAGTAATTGATGGGCTGGAAAAAAAGTAAAGAGAATAAGATGGCAAAAAATGAAAATGAAATGAAATCAGATCAGGAAATTCAACCTGAAGTCGAACCGGTTTCTGAAAATGATTCTGATACAAAAGTAGAGGTTGAAATAGATAAAACTGATCAAGATGACTCTCCGGCAGTGGAGGAGATTGAACTTACCACAGAAGAGAAACTTACCAATCGGATAGCTGAGCTTGAGGATAAGCTGCTTAGATCAGCG